>DASQTR010000364.1:0-10115 GCA_035641795.1 Ilumatobacter sp. | reverse complement strand
CCGAAAGCAGCGCACGCGGCGACGTGTGGGGGCCCGTGCTCACGATGCCGAAACCCTACAGATCGCCTGCTCGGAAGCCGTCATGAGACCCCTCAGTACGGCCACTCGGGCACCTCGCGGCCGAGTCGGCGCAGGGCCTTGCCGAGTCCCAGTTTGAGCGCCACCTTGAGCGCCAGATTCCTGGCGAACCACGGTAGCTGGGCGAGTTGGCGGGCGGCGTTGCGCGCCCGCCCGCCGTGCAGATCAGCGCGATAGATCGCCAGCGAGCCCGCGCGCCCGACGTATCGGAAGCGGCGGCCGAACAGGAGCTCACGCAGGATCGCCAGCGTCACGCCGACGGATGAGAACGCGTCGTGGATCAGCAGCGTGCCGCCGGGCGCAACCCGTCGACCCCAATCGCGGATGTCGGCCCGCGCCGGCGAATATCGGTGAGCGCCGTCGACGTAGAGCGCGTCCACCGGTCCGTCGATCTCGGCGAGCGCGGTGTCGGAGAACATTCGCAGGTGTGTCACTTGGTTGCTAACCCCGGCACGACCGAGGTTCGCCAGGAAGATGGCGTGGTCATTCGCGGCCGCGTCGGCGTAGCCGCTGATCTCCCCGGGCCCGCGGTCGTTGCCGGCGTGGGGATCGATGGCGAAGACGGTCACCGTGTCGGGCGCAGCGCTGGCGAGCACGATCGTCGAGCGTCCCCGGAAGCTGCCGATCTCCACGATCCGTCCCCCGTGCGGGCAGCTCCGCGCGGCGTCGTACAACGCCTCGCCCTGCTCCCGCGTCATCCACCCCTCGACGCTGGTCACCGCGGTCCACGTGTCGTCGAACGACCGCATGCTCACGTGTACACCGCAAGCCCGAACACGATCACCCACAGCAGGCCCAGGATCTGCAGCACCCGGTCGCTGGCGAACACTTCCTCCGGAGCCGCGCCGTGACCCTGCTCGAGGACCAGCGCGTATCGCAGGAATGCCGTGAGCACCGGCACGATCGACAGCTCGTAGAAGTGGTTCTGGGCGTCGACGAGATCGCGCCGCTCGAACGCCCACATGCAATAGCTGACCAGCGCTCCGCCGCATGCCAGTGCCAGCACGAAGCGGAGGAAGCCCTCGCTGTAGTCGCCCAGCGTCGCCCGCAGTCTGCGGCCGTGCTCGCCGAGTTCGCGCGACTCGGCGAAGCGCTTGCCGGTCACGATGAACAGCGAGCCGAACGTGATGCAGAGCACGAACCAGCTCGACATCGGCACGTCGACGGCGACCGCGCCCGCCGCCGCGCGCAACACGAAACCGGAGGCGATGGCGACGAGGTCGACGACGGCGATGTGCTTCCAGACCGCGCTGTAGCTCAGCGTCACCGCCAGGTAGAGGGCGACGACGCCCACGGTCTGCCAGCGCCCGGTGGCGGCTGCCACGGCGAGGGCGGCGACGATCAGCACCGTGCCGACGGCGTGCGCCGTGCGCACCCTGACCTCTCCCGACGCGATCGGTCGGAAACGCTTGGTCGGGTGCTCCCGGTCCGACTCGATGTCGAGCGCGTCGTTCCAGTAGTACGTCCCGCTCGACGCAAGGCACATCGCCACGAACGCCAGGCACGTGATGCCGAACTGCTTCGGCTCGTCGAGCACACCGGCCGCGCCCGGCGCCGCGAACACGAGCACGTTCTTGGTCCACTGCTTCGGACGCGCGGTACGGATCAGGGCGTTCATCGGGTTCGAAGCGTCGAGTCAGGCAGACGCCGGCGCAACGCTATCCAGGGGCTCGTTGACCCAGACGGCATGGTCGGCGTACGCGAGCAGCTCCCGGTCACCGGACGAATCGCCGTAGGCCCACACCTCGACGTCGTTGCGGACCAGCCCGTGCGTGGACATCCACTGCTGGAGCCGGTGCACCTTCTCCACCGCTCTGCAGTTGGCGCCTTCGAGCACGCCCGTGCAGCGATCGGCGGCGCCGACGTCCAGTCGGGTCGCCACGACATCGCTGACACCCAACGCGCCGGCGACCACACGCACGTACGGCTCGTACGCGGCCGACACGATCACGACTCGATGCCCTTGCCCGACGTGCCAACCCAGGCGGGCCACGACGTCGTCGCGCAACCCGTTCGCGGCGATCTCGCGACCGTGCTCGAGCGCCAGCGCCTCGACGCGTGCCCGCGGCACGCCACGAAACATGGCATCCGTGGCGAGTGCCTTGACGCGATCGCGGTCGCGCCGTGCGACCGCGACCATAAGGGAGGGACCGTGACGTGCCAGCCGCAGCGCCAGCTTGCGCCGTCCACCAAAGCGCACGAGGAACGGCACCACGCTGTCGGCGCGGGTGAGTGTGCCGTCGAAGTCGAAGGCGGCGACGACGCTCGGTCTCATTGCGCCAGTCCGTCGAGCATCTGCCAATACCCCGGCCAACTCTTGCTGACGACGTCGGGGTCCTGCACCTCGATGCCGTCGACGACGGTGGCGACGACGCCGAAGGCCATCGCCAACCGGTGGTCGTGGTGCGTCGCCATCGTGGCTCCGTGCAGCCGGTCGCGTGAAGGATGGACGGCGAGCCCGTCGGCGGTCTCGGCCACCACACCACCGATCGCCACCAGCTCCCGCGCGAGGTCGCCGAGCCGGTCGCTCTCCTTGCCGCGGATGAACCCCACTCCAGAGATCAGTGTCGGCGTGTCCGCGAACATGGCGACGGCGGCCACGGTCGGCACGAGGTCGGACAGGTCTGCCATGTCGATCTCGATGCCCCGGAGGTCCGCATCGTCGGCGCGACTGACCGCCGTCGCGTCACCGCGCCGTTCGACGGTGCATCCCATCGCGCCCAGCAGGTCGGCGAATCGAGCGTCGCCCTGCAGCGAGCGGTCGCCGAGCCCGCTGACCTCGACGCGACCGCCACGGATAGCGGCGACGGCCAGCGGGTAGCTCGCCGACGAGGCGTCCGGCTCGACGCGGTACCGCGTCGTGGCGTACCGGTCCGGGGCCACGTGGACGTGGGCGCGCCCCACGTCGACGCCGGCGACGCCGAACGCCGCCATCACCGCCGCCGTCATCTGGACATACGTGCGCGACACCAGCGCGCTGGTCAGCTCGAGACGCAGGCCGTCGGGCAACGACGGGCCGATCAGCATCAACGCCGTGATGTACTGGCTGGACACGTCACCCGGGATCGAGACCGCACCCGATACGGCCGGTCCCTGCACGCTGACCGGCAGGTGTCCCCAGCCGTTGCCTGGCGTGACCCGAACGCCGAGTTGCACGAGCGCGTCGTGGAGCGGTGCGAACGGGCGTCGTCGCAGCGCGGCAAAGCCGTCGATCGTCACCGGGCCGCTGCCCAGCGCCGCCAACGCCGTCAGAAACCGCGAGGTCGTGCCGGCGAGCGCGGTGTGGATCTCGACATCGCCCATCGCACGCGGATCGGGGATACCAGTCAGCCGCACGTGCGGGTGCCGGTCGTCGACCACCGCGCCCATCGTCCGCAGACCGGCGAGCATCGCTGTCGTGTCGTCCCCGTCCGGCACGTTCGTCAGCTCGCTCGTGCCCGGTGCCAGCGCCGCGCACACCAGCGCCCGGTTGGCGATCGACTTCGAGCCGGGCACGGCGACGACGGCGTCGACCGGGCCGTCCAGGGGCCGCAGCCGCCGCGCCGGCGCCATCAGACGAGCGGCGTCACGGCCGGCTTGAACCCGCGAGCCATGAGGCCGCCGCGGAACAGTTCGCTGGCGGCGGCGTCCACGAGCACGACAGCCAGGCCGCGGTTGCTCTCCGCCATGTGGACGACCTCGAAGTTGGCGATGTTCACGCCGAGCTCGGCGGCCAGCGTGAACAACTCCGCGGCGGCGCCGGTTCGGTCGGGAATCGGTATGCGCACCTCCGCCATCGCCTCCGGATGGGTCACCCGGCCGGGGAGATTGGTGCGCGCGTCACGCGCCCGCGACAGCGTGTCGTGCAAGGCACCGCGGTCTTCGCGTTCGACGACGCCACGTATCTCCTGGAGGCGGTCGAGTAGGCCGTCGAGGGCAGCCACGATCGCCGGCCGATTCTCTGCGCAGATGTCCAGCCAGATCGCCGGGTGCCCGCTGGCGATGCGGGTCATGTCGCGGAATCCGCCGGCCGCCAGCCGCAGCAGCGCGGCGTGCTCCTCGGCGCGATCGGCGGCGAGCGTCATGAGTGTCGCCGCCGCGAGGTGCGGCACATGGCTGACGACGGCGACGACCTGGTCGTGACGGTCGGGCGCCAGCGCGACGACCTCGGCATCGAGCAGCTTGACCACGCCCGTCACCGAGGACAACGTGCGGCCATCGGTGTGCGGGCCAGGCGTCAGCACCCAGACGGCGCCGTTGAACATCTCGCCATCGGCGCCGTCGAGCCCGTCGAGCTCGCTGCCCGCCATCGGGTGTCCGCCCACGAATCGCGGATCGTCACAGGCATCGCAGATCGGCGCCTTGACAGAGCCGACGTCGGTGACGGCACCGTTCGTGTCGTCGAGTGCCCGCTTCACCTGATCCGTGACCGCGAGCACTGGCACGGCAACGAACGTGATCGCCGCGTCCCGGTCGAGACCGACGTGATCGATCGCCCCCGCGGCGAGCGCGCGTTCGACTGTTCCACGGTTCGTGTCCTCACCGCACACGCGCCAGCCGCGCTGACGCAAACCCATCCCGATCGACCCGCCGACCAGCCCGAGCCCGATCACGTTCGCCACCTGGCGATCGTCCTCGATCACCGGATGGCACTCCTCGCGTCCGAACGAACGAACGCCGGCGAGTGCGCGGGCAGCAACGGTCTGCGTGGCCGGAGAACGCCGTGGGCCGTCACGGAGGGCGATCGTACCGGCGCGACTGTTCGGCGACGGCTTCCGTTAGCGCCCGTCGCTCACCGGTCGAAAGCTCACGCCAGTCACCGGGGCGCAGCGAGCGGTCGCTGATCGGACCGATCCGCGTGCGTACCAGCCGGAGCACGGGATGCCCGATCGCCTCGCACATCCGCCGCACCTGACGGTTGCGGCCCTCGTGAATGGTGATCCGCAACACACCAGGCGTCGGCTGGGACACCTGGGCCTCGGCCGTCATGCCGTCCTCGAGCTCCACGCCATCGCGCAGACGGCGGAGCTCGGCCTGTGGCACGCGACCGCGCACGTGCGCGAGGTACTCCTTTTCGACGCCGTGACTGGGATGGGCGATGCGATGCGCCAACGCCCCGTCGTTGGTCAGCAGCAGGAGTCCTTCGGTATCGGCGTCGAGTCGGCCGACGGCGAACACCCGCGGCTCGGAGGGAACCAGCTCGACCACGGTCGGTCGGCCGTGTGTGTCCTTGGCGGTGGTCACCGTGCCTCGCGGCTTGTTGAGCACGTAGTAGACGAGCCCAGGCTTGACGCCCACGGGGGCGCCGTCGACCTCGATCTCGTCGACCTCCGGCTGCACCCGCCGCCCGAGCTCGGCAACGTCACCGTTGACGGTGACGCGCCCCGCCGCGATCAGCTCCTCACACGCGCGACGGCTGCCCCATCCCGTGGAGGCGAGCACCTTCTGCAGCCGCTCGCCCTGCGGGAGGTGGGCGCGCTGTTCGGCCCACTGCTCCCACAGGGGAGGCTCGGGCACGCGCTCTTCAGCCGCCATCTCCGTTGGGCTCCGAGGTCGCCCGACCGTCGGCGTCTGTGCTGTCGTGGTTGCTGCGCAATCCCCGTTCGAGTTGTTCGACGACGTCGGCGTCCGGGATGAACTCGGCGATCGGCGGCAGGTCGTCGAGCGTGTCGAGCCCGAGCTTCTCGAGGAACTGCGCCGTCGTGCCGAAGAGGATCGCCTGCCCGGGACCACTGTCGCGCCCGATCTCGTCGATGTACCCGCGCGCCTGCAGGGTGCGGATCACGCCGTCGGGGTCGACGCCCCGGATCGACGCCACCTGAGCGCGTGAGATCGGCTGCTTGTAAGCGATGATCGCCAGCGTCTCGAGCGCCGCGCCCGACAGCCGCGCCTTCTGGTCGTTGAGCACGAAGCGCTCGACGTACGGCGTCTGCTCGTTATGCGTCTGGAAGCGGTAGCCGCCCGCGACCCGGGCCAGCTCGAAGCCGCGCCGGTCGCCGGCGTACTCGGCGCGCAGCTCTTCACACCACCGCTCGACCGACGCCACCGGCTGTTCGAGCAGCTGTGCCATCAGCTCGGGTTCGACCGGGTCGTGGGCTACCAGCACGACCGCCTCGATCGCCCGCTTGAATTCGGCGACCGGATCGCCGGGTTCAGGCAGCAACTGGTCCTCGGTCACATGTTCAATCATCGCAGCGGTGTCATCCCTCGTAGGCGTCGACGAGGATCGTCTCGGCGTCGACCGCATCGCTTCCGATCCAGGTGATCTCGATGTCGCCGAAACGCTCGATCTGATCGAGGTCGACGAAGCCCTGCTTGAACAGCTCGAGGACGGCCAGGAAGCGCACGATCACCTCGAGCCGCTCAGCAAGGTCGGCGGTCAGCCGGCGAAACGAGATGTGGCCGATGCGCGGCAACTCGTCGACGAGCTCTGCCACCGCCTCCGCCACCGTGAAGCGCACCGGGTTGACATGGAACAGGTCGACGAAGGGCGCCGGGCGCGGTGTGAGTGCGCGGATGGCGGCGCTCTGCAAGCGGCCCACGCTGGTGCCCTCCAGCAGGTCGGGGGCGAGGCCGGCAAAGCGCTCGTCGGGCCCGACGAGGCGCGGGAACGACAGGTCGGCGTCGTCGGCGAGGCGGCTGAACACCCTCGCCACGTCCTTGAACGTCTTGCACTCGATCAGGCGCGCGAGCAGCAGATCGCGCTCCTCCCAGAGGGCGAGCTCGTCGTCGAGGTCGCCGTCGTCGGCGCCCGGCAGCAGGCGGCGTGTCTTGAGCTCGACCAGCGTGGCGGCGATCAGCACGAATTCGGTGGCGACGTCGAGATCGAGCTGTTGCATCCGCTCGATCTCGTGCAGATAGCGATCGACGATGGCCGCCAGGTCGACCGCGTAGATGTCGACCTTCTCCTGCAAGATGAGCTGCAGCAGCAGGTCGAAGGGCCCTTCGTAGACCGGTGTCGACACGTCGATCGCCATCGGGGCCCAACCCTACCCGTCGGAAATCACACGGATGTAGCTTCAACCCGGCTGGGCGCCGGGGCTCTCTCAGCTCTGCTCTGAATCGGGTTCCACGGCGGCCGCCGCCTGCTGGTCGACGATGCCTTCCTCGGCGAGCTTCTCGACACCGGTTCGATCGTCCGCGGCGGCGCGAGACTCGCCGCTCGGTGATGGTGAGCGCCCGGTTGCCTTCTGCAGTCGCTCGATCATCTGCGACGCTTCCGCTTTCGTCAGCTCGTCGGGCACTTCCTCGCCCGCCTCGCGTGCCAGCGTCTCCAGATACGAACGCTGCGGACCGGTCATCGGTTCGCTTCCGGTGACCCACTCGTCGACCGGCTTCTCCGCGGAGCTATCGGGGTTCGACATACCCGTCCCTTCCCCGATGCCGGCCCCGGTCACACCAGTAGCCCCGTGACCGGCAACTGGTCAGGAGCCCGAAGCGGCGCCCCGGTAGCCTCGCGGCTCGTGACCCGTGTGCTCTCGTGCATTCAGCCCACCGGCGACGTACACCTGGGCAACTACCTCGGTGCCTTGCGCAACTGGGTCTCCGGCCAACACGAGCGCGAGGTCTTCCACGGGATCGTCGACCTGCACGCGCTGACCGTCACCGAAGAGCCCGGAGTGGTCGGCGAGGCAACGATCAAGCTCGCCGCCATGCTGTTCGCGGTCGGCCTCGATCCCGACATCGCCACTGTCTTCGTCCAGAGCCACGTGCCGGAGCACCCGCAACTGGCGTGGGTCATGGAGTGCACGCTCTCCTTCGGCGAGCTGTCGCGCATGACGCAGTTCAAGGACAAGACCGCCAAGCGCGAGGGCCACTTCATCTCCGCCGGGCTGTTCACGTATCCGGCGCTGCAGGCGGCTGACATCCTGCTCTACGACACGAACGAGGTGCCGGTCGGCGACGACCAACGCCAGCACGTCGAGATCACCCGTGACGCGGCGATCCGCTTCAACCACCGCTTCGGCGAGACGTTCGTCGTGCCGGAGGCGGTCACGCCCAAGGCCGGCGCGCGTGTGATGGACCTCCAAGATCCGACCTCGAAGATGTCGAAGTCGTCCGAGAGCGACGCTGGTTGCGTGATGATGCTCGACTCGCCCGCTGCCATCGTGCGCAAGTTCAAACGGGCGGTCACGGACTCGGAGTCGGACGTGCGTTACGACCCGATCGCCAAGCCCGGCGTGAGCAGCTTGCTCGACATCCTCGCCGCCGCCACCGGCCGCTCGGTCGAGGAGGCGGCGCGCGACTACACACAGTACGGGCCGTTGAAGGCCGACACCGGTGAAGCGGTCGTCGCCCTGCTCGAGCCGATTCAGGCGCGCTACAACGAACTGATCGACGACAAGGCTGAGCTCACGCGACTGCTGCGCGTCGGTGCCGATCGCGCCCGCTCGGTCGCGTCCAAGACGCTGAAGCGTGGCTACGACGCGATCGGGCTGATACCGGCCTGACCGCTGCCGCATGAACCCGCTCGATCGGCGGATCATCTCGCTCGCACTGCCGGCACTCGGCTCGCTGGCCGTCGAGCCGATCTACGTGCTCGTCGACACTGCGATCGTCGGCCAGCTCGGCACGGAACAACTCGCCGGGCTCGCCGTGGCGGCCACGGTGCTGTCCTTCGTGTTCATCGGCTCCAACTTCCTGACGTACGGGACGACCGAGCGCGTCGCTCGCAATCTGGGCGCCGGCAATGCCATCGCGGCGGCCGACGCCGGGGTGCAGGCGATGTGGGTCGCCACGCTCGTCGGCGCCCCCCTTGCGGCACTGCTGTTCGTCGTGGCCCGTCCGCTCTCGGCACTGCTCGGCGCTTCCGACGACGTCCTCGAGCACGCCACCACGTTCCTCACGATCAGCGCCGTCGGCGTGCCGTTCGTGCTGGTGACGCTCGCCGCTCAAGGCGTGCTGCGCGGGAAGTCGGACTACGTGACGCCGCTCTGGATCCTGCTCGTCTCGAACGTCGCCAACGTCGTCATCGAGCTCGTGCTCGTGTTCGGGCTGGACCTCGGAGTGGCGGGCTCTGCATGGTCAACCGTGATCGCGCAGATCGGTGCTGCGTGCGCGTTCGCGTGGCGGGTTCGCCGCCCGCTACGGCCGGCATCGATCAGGCGGCCTCACCGCGCCGGCATGGCGCCGCTGATGACCGCCGGAAGGCACCTGTTGCTGCGGGTCGGATCGATGCTGGCGGTCTTCGCCGGGGCGACGATGGTCGCCGCGCGCATCGACGAGCCGACGCTCGCCGCCCATCAGATCGTGATGAGCATGTTCCTGTTCCTGGCGTTGACGCTGGACGCGCTCGCCGTGCCGGCCCAGACGATCGTCGCCGAGGACCTCGGCCGCGGCGACCGCACGACGGCGGCCGAGGTTGCGGGGCGGGCGGCGCGGCTCTCCGTGATGACCGGCGCCGCGTTGTGCGTGCTGCTCGCAGCGCTGGCGCCGGTGTTGCCGCAGCTGTTCACCGATGACGACGAAGTGATCAGCCGCGCCGTCGCCGGATTGTTGTGGCTCGCTGTAGTGCTCATCCCCGGTGCGATCGCGTTCGCCTACGACGGCGTGCTGATCGGCGCTGCCGACTACCGCTTCCTGGGGCGGGCGGCGCTGCTGTACCTGGTCGTGGTGATCCCCATCGGCGCCGTCACATTGCTGTACCCACAGCTCGGGATCGCCGGCATCTGGGGCGGTTTGCTCGTGTGGATGGTGATCAGAGCAGTCGTGAACCACATCCGCACACGACACGTGCTCAACCCCGAACACCTGGTGTCTGACACGGCGTCAGCGGTGTCTGACACCGGGCGATGACCTGCGGCGACCTTGGTGTCCGCTCCGAGATCGGATGTTCAGGCTCGGTCACATTCGTGGAGGGTTGCGAAGGCTGGGCCGCGTTCTGCGATGAGTTCGACCGTTTCGGGCTCGGAGCCGGCCGCGTGTGCGAGGTCGGCGCCGATCTGTTCGTGATCGTGGTACAGCGTGAAGCGCCGGCCGCGGCGACCGAACGCCGTTGCCGCCACACGACCCCATGTGCCGAGTCCGCACTCGATCTTGCCGACGTCGTGCAGCAGCGC
>DASQTR010000363.1:0-6383 GCA_035641795.1 Ilumatobacter sp. | reverse complement strand
GACGTCGACCGGCCGCGCATCCTCGGCGCTTTCAACGAGCCCACCCCCGACTGGCTGTCGTTCTTCATGTTCACGTTTTTCACCGATCGCGACGGCAAGTTCCAGCTCGCGTCGCTGCGCGAGTCGGGCTTCGATCCGCTGTCACGGACGTGCGAGTTCATGCTCAAGGAGGAAGCGCACCACATGTTCGTCGGCGCTTCCGGTGTGGGTCGCGTGGTGGAGCGCACGGTCGAGCTGATGCGCGAGCACGACACCGACGACGTGCGACCGTTCGGCGGCATCGACGTGGCCACCCTGCAGCGTTACCTCAACTTTCATTGGAGTGCCTCGCTCGACCTGTTCGGGGCGGAGACGTCGACGAATGCGGCCAACTACTTCGCAGCAGGTCTCAAGGGGCGCTTCCACGAAGAGCGCCGTGACGACGACCACCGGCTGCACGGCGCGACCCGCCAAGTGCCGTCCGTGAGCGACGGTGTGGTCGCCGAGCGCCAGGCGGATGCGCTGGCGGCGCTCAACGAGACATTGCGCGACGACTACGTCGCCGACTGCAAGAAGGGCGTCGACCGCTGGAACCGCTCACTGGCCGCGGTCGGTGAGGAGCTCACGTTGCCGCACATCGCGTTCAATCGCGCGGTCGGCGTGTTCGCCGCTCACCACGTGACCACGGAGGGAACCATCGTGGACCGGGAGCAGTGGAACGTGGGTGCGGACCGCTGGCTGCCGACCGCGGCAGATCGCGAGTTCGTCGAGTCGCTGATGGCGGGCGTGACCGAGCCGGGGATGATGGCGGGCTGGCTGGCTGCGCCATCGGTCGGTATCCACGCCAAGCCGACCGATTACGAATACGTACGGATATGACGACCCCGTACAACGCATGCGTCGACCTGCTCGACGCCAATGTCGACCGGGGGCGCGCCGATCATCCGGCCGTCGTCTCGCGTGCCCGCACGGTGACCTACGGCGAGCTGCTCGGTGAGGTCTGCCGTGTTGCCGCCGGACTGCGAGCGATCGGCGTGCAACCGGAACAGCGGGTGGCGATGGTGATGCTCGACTCCGTCGACTTCTACGCCACGTTCCTCGGTGCGCTCCGGATCGGTGCAATCCCAGCGCCTGTCAACCCGCTGCTTCCCGGGCGCGACCTCGGTGCCGTCGTGTCCGTCAGCCGCGCCCGCGTGCTCGTCGTATCGACGGAGCGCTCCAGCGAGATCGAGGCGATCCGCGATGCCGCTCCCGAACTGACCGACGTCGTCACGGCCGGGTCCGCCGATTGGGAGACGTTGCTCGACGCCGGCCACGGCAGATCGGACATACCGTACGCGACCTGGGAGGAGTCGCCCGGATTCTGGCTGTGCACGTCGGGCTCGACGGGTCGGCCGAAGCTGGCGATGCACCGCCAGATCGACCTGCGCCGAACCGCCGACACGTACGCGCGCGCGGTGCTCGGCGTGCAAGCCGATGACCGCTGCTACTCGGTCGGCCCCATGTTCCACGCCTACGGCCTGGGCAACTCGCTCACGTTCCCGTTCTCGGTCGGGGCCACGGCGATCGTCGAATCGACGCGGCCGCCCAACCCGGCGCTGGTCGGCGGCGTCGTGGACGACTTCGAGCCGACGCTGTTCTTCTGCATCCCGACCTTCTACGCCGCGCTCGCGGCGTCGAACCTCTCGCCGGACACGTTCTCCTCGGTGCGCCATGCCGTCTCCGCAGCCGAGCCGTTGCCCGCCGACACCTATCACCGCTTCGCCGATCGGTTCGGCGTCCAGATCCTCGACGGCATCGGCTCGACCGAGATGACACACATCTACGTGTCCAACGCTCCCGGTGCGATCCGCCCGGGAACATCCGGCCGCCCGGTGCCGGGCTACGACGTCGCGATCGTGGATGACGACGGACGGCCGGTTGCCGGCGACGCCGCCGGTCATCTGGAAGTCCGTGGCCCTTCGATGGCGGTCGGGTACTGGTGCGATCAGGCGGCGACGCAGCGCAGCTTCTACGGCGACCGCATGCGCACCGGCGACATGTACGCCCGCTCCGGCGACGGGTACTACACCTATCTCGGTCGCAGCGACGACATGCTGCGAGTCGGCGGCGAGTGGGTGTCACCGGCCGAAGTCGAAGCGGTGCTGATAAGCCACGCCGCCGTGCTGGAAGCTGCCGTGGTCGGACAGCGCGACGACAACGACGTACAACGCCCCGTGGCCTTCGTCGTCCCCGCGCCCGACGCCGTCGTCGATCTCGCCGAGCTCGAGGCGCTGTGCAAGGCGGAGCTCGCCGGCTTCAAGCGTCCCAAGCGTTATCAGCTCGTGGCCGAGCTGCCGAAGACGGCGACCGGAAAGATTCAGCGCTTCAAGCTGCGCGCGGGCTAGCCGCGCGGAGGCGCGGTGGTGAGCCGCTCGACGAGTCGGATCGGCGCATTCTGGCGCTCGAGGGAGACGTCCCGGCCGGTGAGCAATTCGATCATCGCCCGCGCCGCATGGGCGCCGTGCTCGGCGACGTCCTGGTGGACGGTGGTCAACCCGACGACGGGCGCGCCGTCGTGGTCGTCGACACCGACCACTGACAGATCGCGGGGCACCGACAGGCCGCGCTCGCGCGCGGCCCACAGCACGCCGAAGGCCATCTCGTCGGAGAAAGCGAAAACTGCGGTCGGCGGATCGGGATGGTCGAGCAGCATGCGCAACGCGTCGTATCCGCCCCCGATGTCGAAGTAACCGGGCGCGTACAGCGCCGGATCGGGCACGAGCCCGGCTTCCTTGAAGGCGAGCTCGAAGCCCTGTTGCCTGCGATACGGGGCCACCGAGCCGTCTTCGGGCTGTCCGTGGATCATGCCGATCCGGCTGTGGCCGAGCGCCAGCAGGTGACTGGTGGCCAGCCGGCCGACCTCGACGTCGTCGATGCCCAGCGACGGCACGCCCGGTCCGTCGGGACCGATGTAGACGATCGCCATACCCTCGCTGCGGAGCCGTGCGAACTCCTCGTCGTTGAGCGATGCGTCGACGCAGATCAGACCGTCGACACGGCGGTAGATCGGCCCCGCCGCCTGCAGCACACCGCCCCCCTGCCCGTAGACGCCCAGGCCGACCACGATCGTGTCGTAGCCGGCCTCGGCGAAGACCGCCTCTGCGCCGGCGACCACGTGCGAGAAATACCAACCGTCGAGCATCGGCACGGCAACCGCGATCGCGCGCGACCTGCCAGCGGCTAGGCGCGAAGCCGCGGGGTCGGCGCGGTAGTCGAGCTCGGAGGCGATCCGCTCTATCCGTTCGCGTGTGTGGATGGCTACGTTCGGGAGGCCGCGCAGCGCGCGGCTGACCGTCGCCACGGACACGCCAGCCGATGCTGCGACGTCCTCGATCGTCGCCCGGTCACGTCGCATCGTTTGCAGGGAGACTGGCATCGCGGGCACCAGTTTGGTGCATGGGGTCGGGGCGACCCGCATTCTGGCGGGGATACGATGAGCTGCTCGCAAGACGCTCTCCGCCGCTCGATTGGAGGTCGTGATGGATGCGGAACTCGCTCGCTACGGAATCTCCCTGCTCGACCTGACCGATCTGACCGACGACTGCACGCCGGAGGCGATCGATTCGCTCTGCGAGCGCGCCGCGCGCCACGGCACCGCGGCGGTCTGCGTGTGGCCCGACTTCGTCGCCCTGTCGTCGGCGGCGCTCGCCGGCACGGGTGTACGAGTGGCGACAGTCGTCAACTTCCCGAGCGGCGACGAGCGCCCGTTCGCGGTCGGGCTCGTCACCGAACGCGCGCTTGCTGACGGCGCCCACGAGATCGACATGGTGTTGCCGTACAGGGCGTTCGCGGCCGGCGGTCGGGAGCAGTCCTCGGCGATGCTTCAACGGGTGCGTCGCATCACGGAGGGCAACGCGCTGATGAAAGTGATCCTCGAGACCGGCGAGATGGGCGACCTCGATACGGTCGAGGACGCTGCCCGCTTTGCGATCGAGCACGGCGCCGACTTCGTCAAGACATCGACCGGCAAGTCGGCCGTGTCGGCCACGCTGCCGGCTGCCGAGCGGATGCTCGCGGTGATCGCGGCCAGCGGTCGCACGGTCGGCATCAAGCCGGCGGGTGGCATCAGCACCGCCGATGAGGCGGGTGAGTACATCGCACTCGCCGAGCGGATCATGGGCGCAGGTTGGGTGCGGCCGTCGACGTTCCGGTTCGGCGCCAGCGGGCTGCTCAACGCGCTACTGGTGGCGGCCGGTGAGTCGGCTCCGGCGGGCGCTCAGCCCGGCTCGTACTGACCCGAATTCGTCGCCGACTCGGCGCCGGCCGGCAGCCGGAACTCACCTCTGAGCACGATCTCTCCTGACGATTCGGCGACGCCGTCGATCGGTTCGATGGTGACCGTCATCAGGTGAAATCGTGGATCGTCGGTGCCTGCCCACAGCTCGATCGGGTCGTCGCCGTCGCGGAGGTGGAACGTTCCGGCGCTGACCCGGATCTCGCCGTCGCTGATCCACGCCTCGTACATCTCACCCGGCTGCGCACCGGCCAACCCATCGGCATCGAGCAGGATCTTGAGCCCCGCCGGCGTGGGCGTGAAGAACGCATCGGCACTGGCATCCGGAGCGAGTTCGGTGCCGGCAAGACTTGCCTCTGTGGTCTCGCCGGCCACCTCGTCGTCGTCATCGCCAGCGCGTGCCAACACGACCGCCCCGGTGGCGATGACGGCGATCGCCGCGGCGCCGACGAGCCAAGTGGGAAACCGTCGCCGCTGCCGGCTGCTTCGAACGGCGTCGAGCGCTACCGGCTGGGCTCGGATGGCGACGACGATGTCGTCCTCGAGGCCTGGACGCGGCTCGTCCCACAGGTCCCCGCGCTTGAGCGCGGCCTCGACCGCCCGTGGGAGTTCGTCGCTCATCGTTGTTCCTCGTCGATCAGTACGCTCGGCGTCGCCGATTGGTTCGCGGGCGAAGGCGTCGTCTGCAGATGGGCCAGCGACGCCGCCAGCCGTTTGTGCGCCCGGCCAGAGCGCGATTTGACGGTGCCTACCGGCACGCCGAGCTGCTCGGCGATCTCCTCGTGCGTGTGACCCAACAGGTGCGATCGACGCACCACCTCGCGCTCCTCGGGCGGCAGCGCATCGACCGCCCGCCTGACCTCGAACCGCTCCCACGTCTGCTCGATCGACTCGCTGTCGACCGGCACCTCGACTTCCGGCTGATGGCCTCCGCGGGTGGGCCGTGCCTCCGACCGGAGGGCGTCGATGGCCGTGTGGCGGGCGATCGAGTAGAGCCACGGCGCGATCTCGCGCCCTTGTTGGAACGAGGCGGCTGCGCGCCACGCCTTGAGGAACGTCTGCTGAACGACGTCGGCGGCGAGCTCGCGATCGCGCACGATCGACATCGCCACCGTGTGCACTGCGCCGCCGTACTCGCGATAGAGCCCGCGGATCGCGTCGGGTTCCCCCGCTCGGAAGCGCTCCATCGCTTCGCTCACCGGCGCCATGTTGACACGCCCCACGCCGCCCGACGCATCGTCCGTCGACGGTGACTCGTCGCGCGATGTAGACAGTGGTCCGATTTCTCGCGGATTGGGGCGTGCAGCATGGCATCCAAGTCGTCGGCGTTCGACAGCGTGGTCGTCGACTTCAGCGGTGTGCTGGTTTCGCCGACGTCGCGCGCGCTCGACGAGCTCGCCGCGTGGCATCGGTCCCCGATCGAGACGTTGGTCCACGTGCTGATGGGCCCGCGGAGCTGGTCGACGAACGATCACCCCTGGCACCGCGCCGAGCGCGGCGAGCTGTCCGCAGCGGCGATGCAGGCCGAGGTGGTGCCGTACGCAATCGCTGCCGGTCTGACGCTGCGGGGCGACGAGTACGCCCGCCTGCTGACCGGGGACTTCGTCGTCAACGACGACGTGCTCGACCGCATCGGCCGCCTGCGGGCGCTCGGCTACACGCTGGGGCTGCTGATGAACAGCTTTCGCGAGCTTCGGTCGACGATCGAGGGGCGGATCGACCTGGCCCTCTTCGACGCCGTCGTCGACTCCTCGCAGGTCGGCTGCCGTAAGCCTGAACCGGAGATCTTCTCGATCATGGAGCAGCAGCTCGGCGTCGATCCGTCGCGCATCCTCTACCTCGACGACGTCGCCGCCAACGTCGAGGCTGCCCACAACGCCGGATGGGGGACGATCCACGTCACCGACCTGTTCGACGCTCTCAACGAGCTCGACCGCTACTCGGTCGTCGATCTCTGGGCGCCACCCGCGCCCGCGGCGCCGATCGTGGCCTCAGGCGGAGGCGGCGGCGAGGACGGCGGCGGTCTCGGCGAGGATCTGCTCGGCGGTGGCGCCGGGGGTGAGGATGGCAGCGACACCGGAGGACCTGAGCTCGTCGAGGTCGTGGTCGGGGACGATCCCGCCGACTA
>DASQTR010000362.1:0-2212 GCA_035641795.1 Ilumatobacter sp. | reverse complement strand
GTCGATCGCCGGGTCGTCGACGGGCGCCGGCGGCGTGAGACGAGCGACCGGCGCCTGCTCGTCGTCGTGGGCCCGCCCGCCGACCACGAACTGGATCTTGACCGGTTCGCCGACCACCTTCGTCAGGGCAGCCTCGACCGCGGCGCGGTGCTCCTGGCACTTGGTGCCGTGGGCCTCGTTGGGCACGCTGAACTGCCAGTCGCCGCCGCTGCTGCCGATGAACGAGCCGGCCGAGTACAGCGCCCGGATGATCGGCTTGACCTGCGCTTTGACGCTGTGCTCCCACGCTTCGGGCACGGTCAACGGCGCGCTCGTGACCGTCGCGCGCGCGACCGGCGCAACGGCTGCCGCCGGCGCTTCGGCCCCGGCCAGCCGCGCGCGCGCCGCCGGCGGGTTGCCGCGGGCGGCCCCGCCCAGCACTGCCCGCCCGGTTGTCGGGTCTTTCGGGGTGTGAGCTGCCGCCGCCCCCTGCGGGCTGCCGTCACGCAGCTGTTTGACCGTGTTCTCCAGCCGCTCGATGCGCGCCAGCAGTGCGTCGACGTCGGTGCCGGCCTCGTCGCTTGTGAGCTGCACGAGGGCAACCTCGGCCAGGATCCGCGGGTCGGGCGACAGCCGCATCTCGACCATCGTCGTGCCCAGCAGCTCGATCGCCCGCACCAGCACGGCGGGGCCGAGCTCGCCGGCGCGCACTGCGATCGCGTCGACCTGGTCAGACGGCAGCATCACCAGCTCCGGCGCCATCAGCGACAGGAAGGCGTTGCGGAGGTGTCGCACGAGTGCCTCGGTGACGGCCCGCGGGTCGCGGCCGAGCGAGACGGCGTGCCCCATGGCGGTGAGCGCGCGGCCGGGGTCGCGCTCGATCAGGGCGAGCAAGAACTCGTCGAGGTCGACGACGTCGTCGACGTCGCCGCCCGTGGAGACCAGCAGCTCGAGCGCCGACAGCGTGTCGCGAGCAGACCCACCACCCTGAACAAGCGCGGCGTCGAGCGCCGCCTGCGGCAGGTCGAGCCCGGCGTCGTCGGCCACCCAGCGCACATGCTCGGCCATCGTGTCGTTGGCAAGCAGGTGGAACTGAAGGTGTTGCGTGCGCGACCTGATGGTGTCGATCACCTTCTGCGGGTCGGTGGTGGCGAGCACGAACACGACGTGGGGCGGCGGCTCCTCCAGCGTCTTGAGCAGGGCGCCGGCGGCCTCCTTGGTGAGCATGTGCGCCTCGTCGAGGATGTACACCTTGTGACGGCCGGCGGTGCCGAGCGATGTACGCTCGATCAGGTCGCGCATGGCGTCGATCCCACGGTTTGAGGCGGCATCGAGCTCGTGCACGTCGTAACTGGTGCCGCGCTCGACCGCTAGGCACGACTCGCACTCGCAGCACGGCTCGCCGTCGACCACGTTCTCGCAGTTCAGGACCTTGGCGAGGATGCGGGCCGTTGTGGTCTTGCCGGTGCCGCGTGGCCCGGAGAACAGATAGGCCTGGCCCTCACGCCCCTCGCGCACGGCCTCGCGCAGCGCCTTGACGACATGGTCCTGCCCCTTCAGCTCACCGAAGCGCCGCGGCCGGTAGCGGCGGTAGAGGGACTGCGTCGCCATCGCCGCCAACCCTAGCGACAGGGTGGAACAGCGGAGCGCGGCGCATCGCACGTTCGAGCGGCCAGGTGGGGGAGCGGCGAAGTGCAACGGAGGCGGCGAACCCGGAGGCCCAGCCGGGCATTCGCGTTGCGGTCTGGTTGCAGTGGGATGTCGATTTGGAACCGTCGCGCCTGGCTACGGTGTTCGCCGTGAGCAAGGGTGACCTCTCACGCCCAAAACCCTCCGGGGTGCTCCAGCGGGCGCTGACCACAATCCTCGTCGGGGCATTGGCGACCCTCGCCGCACTCGCCGACGGCGTCCCCGCCTCGGCACAGGACGCGACCAACTCCCTGCAATCGATCGAACCGGCCAACGGGGCGACCCTCGATCAATCGCCGGCGGCGATCGTGCTCTCCTTCAACCAGGAGCTGCGCAGCGACGACCGCCCGATCGTCGTGCTCTCCTGCGGCTCACCGTCGCAACCGCAGGACACCGGCTCGCCGGATGTCGACGCCGACGGGCTCGTCGTCACGATCCCGATCAACACTCCCGTGCCGAGTGGCGCCTGCACGGTGTCGTGGCGCCTCGCCGACGCCGCCGGCGAGACGATCCTGCAGGACTTCACCACGTTCCGGGTCGAAGC
>DASQTR010000361.1:0-2096 GCA_035641795.1 Ilumatobacter sp. | reverse complement strand
CGTCACCGGCACCGTGCCGCTCGTGCGCGCCAAACCACCAACGGTCGACGAGACGCCGCCTACCCGAGAGCCGATCCGCGGCGTGCCGGCGCGCCGCAATCAGCAGCGCTTTGCGCCGTCGTTGATCGCCGTTGTCGGGCTGCTCGTGGTCGCCGGCATCGCCGTGCTCGCGCTGTACTTCGGCATGGACCGCGGTACGCCGCCCGACGATGTGGCGTCGGGGACCACGACCCCGGCGGCACCCTCCACCGAGCCGCCACCGGTGACCGCGGCGGGTGAACCCGGCACCACCGCGTCCGCCACGCCGGACGCTGGCGACGCCGCGCCAGTGCCGACGATCGCTCCTGCCGACGTTCGCATCACGACCATCCGGGCCTGGGACCCCGATGGAGACAACGGCACCGAGAACGACACCCAGGCAGGGCTGGCGATCGCCGACGGCAGTGCCAGTACGTCGTGGCCGACGGAGTGCTACAGCAACAAGTTCCTGAGCGGCAAGCGCGGGGTCGGCTTGATCATCAGTCTGTCGGGTGCGTCGACCGGGACGTTCCATGTCGACTCGCTCAACGCCCCCTACAACATCGAGGTGATGACCAGTTCGGCGCCGACGCCGCCGACAGACCTCGAGGGCTGGCAGCAGATCGGCGATCAGCACTTCGCCGAGCAGCCCGGCAGCATCGAGGTCGACGTCGACGACCCCGCGACGTTCGTGCTCGTGTGGCTGAAAGAACTGGGAAGCGACGAAGCGTGCACCGAACGCAACCCATTCCGGGGCCGCCTGGGCGAGATCTCGTTCACCCCGTGAGCACGGAGGCGAAAGGCAGCGGCTTCGCCGCGATCCGTAGCCCATGAACACCGACGACGCCGATCTCGTCCGCGCCGCGCAAGGTGGTGACCGCGCCGCGCTCGACCAGCTGCTGCGCCGCCACTTCGACCGCATCCACGCGGTGTGTCGCCGAATCGCCGGCAGCACCCGAGACGCCGACGACGCCGCCCAGGAGGCGATGATCCGGATCGTGCGCGCCCTCGACCGCTTCGACGGCCGCGCCTCGTTTTCCACCTGGAGCTACCGGATCGCCACCAATGCCGCGCTCGACGAGTTGCGCAAGCGCTCCCGCCGCCCACAGCTACAAGTGGTGCGCGACGACTCCGAGCGTACGGCAGCCGTTTCCGACCCCGTCGACGACCTCGCCCAGCGCCGGGTCGAGGGCGTCGTCGACCGACTCGCCATCGACGCCGCGCTCGCCGAGCTGCCAGAGGAGTTCCGGGTTCCGGTCGTCATGCGCGACGTCGGTGACCTCGACTACGCCGAGATCGCGGAGGCGCTCTCTGTGCCGATCGGCACGGTCAAGTCGCGAATCGCGCGTGGCCGGCGAATGCTGTTGGAGCGGCTCGGGAACCGCGACACCGGCAAGGAACGTCCAACCCATGAACCGTCGACCGGCACCACCCAAGGACAGCCAGTTGGCGAACCGCCCCCACCTCCCACCGAACCATGAACGACCAGCCCACATACGACGCCCTGAGCCGAGCGAGTGCCTACCTCGACGGCGAGCTCGCGGCCGATGAGATCGCCGCGGCCGAAGCCGACGCGGCCGTCATGGCAGAGGTCGCGCATCTGCGCTCGCTCCAGGAGTCGATCAGAGACGTCGCCCAACCGACGTCGTCCGCACGCGACAAGGCGATCGCCACCGCACTCGCCGAGTTCGACCGCCGGCGGCATCCTGCGCCGGTGGTCCGCTCCCGGCCACGGCCGGCCTATTCCCGCTGGCTGGCCGTGGCCGCCGCGGTCGCCGGGTTGGCAGCGCTCGGAGCCGTCATCACGAGTGCACGAGGTGACGGCGGCGATGGCGATGACGCCGCCACCGAGATGACGTCGGCCGCGGCGCCCGCCGCCACGTTGTCGGCATCCGACGCGGACGCGGGCGGAGCGCCGGCGGCGCCGCTCGAGTCCGCCCAGTCTGAGGCCGCGCTCGCGGTGGAAGCGAGCGACGCACCAGACGCCACGCAGTACACAGCGCAGGATGCCGTCGCCGAAGAGTCGGCGAGCCGTGCCGCGCCGGCGACGACGACCGTCGCTGCCGCATTCGATCCCG
>DASQTR010000360.1:0-6816 GCA_035641795.1 Ilumatobacter sp. | reverse complement strand
TTCACGGCGTGGGCGGCCAATACGTCGGTGATCTCCCGGACGATGCCAGGTCGATCCGTGCCGACGAGATCGAGTGCGAATCGTCGTGCCCCCGGGGCCATCACCTCGAGGTCGACTGCGCCGGGTTGGGCGGTTATGTCGAGCATGCCGTGCAGCGGCTCGAGCGCTCCGACGAGCGCGTCGACGTCGTCGTCGGCCACCGTGACGAGCACGATCCCGGCGAACTTGCCGGCCAGCTCGGCCATCTGACTGCGCTCCCAGTTGCCACCATGACGAGCAACCACTTCGGCGACGGCGTTCACGAGCCCGGCCCGGTCGTCACCGATCAGCGTCAGGACCATCGTGGCCATCCGGCGATCGTACGCGCGGTCGGCTCGCGGTACGAGATGGCAGACAACGTGGCCACCGTCGGCAGTGTCGACTCGTTCGAGCACCAGATCGACTAGCCGTCCACGGAAGCCCTTCGCCGGCCAAGCCTCACAGCTGCGCCAGCAACTCGTCTTCCGTCGTCGACCCCGGGGGCAGCCCCGCCGTCGCGGCGGCGTTGGCCCGGCGCTGGAGCAGCGCGTTCACCGGTGTGGGTACGCCGTGCAGGCGGCCCAGCAGACAGACCTCGCCATTCAAATAGTCAGCCTCGATCGAACCGGTCCCTCTGACGAGGCTCTGCCATGACGAGCCGCCACCACGCGTCAGACCCGGGATGTCGCTGACCTCCATCCGACCCTCGCGGTTGGCCGCATCTTCCTCGAACGACGCCACGTCGAGGCCGGCGGCGGCGAAGCACGCCTCCGTCTCGGCCGTCGCCCGGTCGCGCAACCGCTTCCCGTCGCCCACACCGACGAGCGCCTGCACCGCGTTGGCGACGTTCATCAGCAGTTTGCGGCGCTTCCACCGCGCGATGTCGGGGCGTGGCGTGGACAGCATCCCGGCCGTCTCGAATCCCGAGGCCACCGCCGACACGAGCGCGTCAACCGGAGCGTCGGGGTAGCGCCCGACGTCGAGGACGGCGGGATGCGGAGCACCCCACGCCGCGACTACGCCCGGCTCCACGATGGCGGAGGGAAGCATGACCGGGACGCTCAGCACGTTGGCGAACCGGCGCGCGGCGAGCCGCTCGTTCTCCAGCCCGTTCTGCAGGCACACGATCACGGTGCGCTGGTCGGCGCCGAGGCTCAGCTGGCGGAGGGCGACCTCGCTGTCCTGGGACTTGACGGCGAGCAGCACGACGTCGCCGACGCCGATCGCGACGTCGCCGATCGACCTCGCAACATGGCACCCGACGACGACATCCAGTTGGGGCGTCCGAACGCGAAGCCCGTGGGTACGGATTGCCTCGAGTTGCCGGCCGCGGGCGATCAGGTCCACGTCGTGACCGGCGTGGGCGAGCAGGCCGCCGACGACTCCGCCGACCGCACCGGCTCCGACGACGATCCATCGCATGCCCTGTTGTCTACTCATCCGCGTACTCCTGGTGTCCATCCCACCAGGATGAGCGGCACCCCGGTCGGTAGCCTTGTGCGTATGAGCGAGAAGCCCGTCACCGGTTCCTTCCCCGTCAAGCGCGGCCTGGCAGAGATGCTCAAGGGCGGCGTGATCATGGACGTGGTCACACCCGAGCAGGCGAAGATCGCCGAGGATTCCGGGGCCTGCGCCGTCATGGCGCTCGAGCGTGTGCC
The DNA here is from genome assembly GCA_035641795.1 of Ilumatobacter sp. Classification (GTDB taxonomy): domain Bacteria; phylum Actinomycetota; class Acidimicrobiia; order Acidimicrobiales; family Ilumatobacteraceae; genus Ilumatobacter. Next base: position 5,140 of record DASQTR010000360.1, on the reverse strand, counting down.
GGCCGACATCCGCCGCGACGGCGGCGTGGCCCGCATGAGCGACCCGGAGATGATCGAGGGCATCAAGTCCGCGGTCTCGATCCCGGTCATGGCCAAGGCCCGCATCGGCCACTTCGTCGAGGCCCAGATCCTCGAGGCGCTGGGTGTCGACTTCGTCGACGAGTCCGAGGTGCTGACGCCGGCCGACGAGGCGCACCACATCGACAAGTGGAAGTTCACCGTGCCGTTCGTGTGCGGCGCCACCAACCTCGGCGAAGCGCTGCGCCGCATCAGCGAGGGTGCGGCGATGATCCGCTCCAAGGGCGAGGCGGGCACCGGCAACGTGGTCGAGGCAGTGCGCCACCTGCGCTCGATCATCGGTGACATCCGCCGCATCGGACAGGCCGACTCAGCCGAGCTGTACGACTGGGCGAAGAAGCTGCAGGCGCCGCTGCCGCTCGTGCAGGAGCTGGCGGAGACCGGCTGGCTGCCCGTGCCGATGTTCTGCGCCGGCGGTCTCGCCACCCCTGCCGACGCGGCGCTGGCGATGCAGCTCGGCGCCGAGGCGGTGTTCGTCGGGTCGGGCATCTTCAAGAGCGACGAGCCGGCGCGTCGCGCCGCCGCCATCGTCGAGGCCACCACGCACTTCAACGACGCGTCGATCCTCGCCAAGGTCAGCCGTGGTCTCGGTGCTCCGATGACAGGCATTGGCATGGACGACGTCAACGAGCGTTACGCCGACCGCGGCTGGTGAGTCGTCCGGTCGTCGGCGTACTCGCGCTGCAGGGTGCGTTTGCCGTCCACGAGGAGCGACTCCGCGAGTGCGGGGTCGCGGCGCGCCAGGTCCGTACCCCTGACGATCTCGGGGGCGTCGACGCGCTCGTGATGCCCGGCGGCGAGTCGACCACGATGTCGAAGCTGCTCACGACCAGCGGACTGTTCGACGCCGTGGGATCACGCCTCGAGGACGGCATGCCGGTGTTCGGCACGTGCGCGGGCATGATCCTGCTCGCCACCGACGTGCTCGACGGCCGACCCGACCAGCGCTGCTTCGGGGCGATCGACATCGCCGTGCGTCGCAACGGCTACGGGCGCCAGGTTGACAGCTTCGAGGCCGATCTGGACGTGCCGTCTGTGGGCGAACAACGGTTCCACGGTGTCTTCATCCGTGCTCCGAAGGTCGAACGCGTCGGCGAGGGCGTCGAGGTGCTGGCCGAGCACGAGGGCGTCCCGGTCCTGCTCCGCCGGGGACGCGTTAGCGTTGCGTCGTTCCATCCCGAGCTCTCGGGCGACGCTCGGCTCCACCGCTCCTTCATCGACACCCTCACGGAGATCACCTGAATGTCGGGCCACTCGAAATGGGCAACCATCAAGCACAAGAAGGGCGCCGCCGACAAGGCGCGCGGCAAGCTCTTCGCGAAGATCGCCCGCCAGATCGAGGTGTCGGCGAAAGCGGGCGGGGGTGACATCGATTCCAACCCGACGCTGCGCACGGCTGTGGCCAAGGCCCGCGCCGCGCGCATGACGAATGACGCCATCGATCGTGCCATCAGACGCGGCACGGGCGAGGGTGGTGCCGACACGTACGAGTCGATCACCTACGAGGGTTACGCACCGGGAGGCGTGGCGCTGCTGATCGACGTGTTGACCGACAACCGCAACCGCACCGGTGCCGAGGTGCGGAGCATCTTCACCAAGATGGGCGGGTCGATGGCCGAGCCCGGTGCCGTCGGCTGGCAGTTCACGCGCCGTGGCGTGGTGATGGTCGAGGGTGTCGTCGACGAGGAGAAGCTGATGGAGGCCGCGCTCGAGGCGGGCGCCGACGACGTCGTCGACGACGGTGGCGTCTGGCGGGTGATGACCGCTCCATCGGTGGCGTACGACGTCAAGGACGCGCTCGAAGGCGCCGGCTTCACCGTCGAGTCGGCGGACACGCCGATGGTGAGTGACAATCTCGTGCCAGTGACGAGCGTCGAGGACGCCCGCAAGGTCCTGCGGATCATGGAGGCGATCGAAGACAACGACGACGTGCAGGACGTCTACTCCAACTTCGACATCGCAGACGATGTCATGGAGGTGGCGGCCGGATGATGCTCGTCGGCTCGCGGCAAGAGCGCACGGTGCTTCCGTGAGCGTCGGCATCGGCGACGAGGCTCCGGACTTCACGCTGCCAGGCACGGGTGGCGCTACGTACTCGCTGGCCGACTTCCGCGGCCGGCCGCTGGTGCTCGTCTTCTATCCGGGCGACGACACGCCGGTGTGCACCAAGCAGCTCAACTCGTACAACGACGGCCTCGAGGAATTCGAGAAGCTCGACACGCAGGTCGTCGGCATCTCTGCGCAGTCGGTCGACAGCCACGAGGCATTCGCCGGCAAGCACGGTCTCGCATTCCCGCTGCTCGCGGACACGGACAAGGCGGTCGCGGGTGCATACGGCACGCTCGGTCCGCTCGGCTTCCCGCGGCGCAGTGTGTTCATCATCGACCGTGAGGGAACGATCCGCTACGCACACCGCGCGATGGCAGGTCTCACGTATCGGCCGGTGAGCGAGCTGATCGAAGAGCTCGAGAAGCTGCGCTGATTTCATCCGAAGGCGAGCGCGTGTCAGGCGTGCTCGAACACAGCAACGGGTATAGGGAGTTGAGATGGCTGGACTTGCGATCATCACCGAGGCGTGCATCGACGTGAAGGACCGAGCGTGCGTCGACGTCTGCCCGGTGCAGTGCATCTACGAGTTCGACTCGCAGAAGAACGTCTTGTTCTCCGAGGTGCAGGCGGGCCAGGGCGTCGAGAACACGCACCAGCCGAATCCGGACGCGGTCGCGATCTTCGCCGACAGCTTGCTGTACGTGAATCTCGACGAGTGCACCTCGTGCACCGCCTGCTATCAGCAAGACGTGTGCCCGGTCGGCGCGATCTACTCCGAGGAACACGTACCGAACGGTTCGACGAGAACCGAGTACAACAAGGCTGACCCCAACAGGGGCCACGACCACACGTTTTTCATCGAGCTCAGCCGGTCCGTCTTCGCCGACTAGTACGCGCTGCGAGCGATTTGATACCGACCGAGCGTCGTGTCGAGGTGTCGCGCCAGCTGACCGGCCTCCTTCCGCGTTGCGTGCGACCGGTCACCTCGCGGTGCTGTCGCGGCGGCTACTGTCGAACCTGTGTTCGCCCGTTCACACGCCACGCTTCGCGTGCTCGGTATCGATCCCGGTCTCACGCGCTGCGGGTACGCGGTTGTCGACGGGCGAGGTGGCGGTGCCGCCTCGGCGGTGTCGATGGGAGTGATCCGCACGCCTGCTTCCGATCCGCTGCCGCAGCGACTGGCCTCCTTGCGTGCCGAGCTGGTCGACCTGCTGCGGGAGTATCAACCGCAGGTGGTCGCCGTCGAGCAGGTCTTCTTCCAGGTCAACGTCCGCACCGCGATGAGCGTCGGCCAAGCGAGCGGGTTGGCGTTGTGCGAGGCGGCGGCGGCCGGGTGCGAAGTCGTGCAATACACACCGAACCAGGTCAAGGACGCCGTCGCCGGCTACGGCGGCGCCGACAAACCCCAGATGCAGAAGATGGTGCAGGCGCGCCTGAAGCTGGCGCGACTGCCCCAGCCGGCGGACGCTGCCGACGCCGCCGCGCTCGCGCTCTGTCACCTGTCGATGGCACCGCTTGCGCAGCGGGTTGCCCTCTCCATTGCGGCGGATGCACGGTGATCGGTTCGCTGCGCGGCCAGGTGCTCGAGCGCGATCTCGGGGGGTGGGTGCTGATCGAGGTCGCCGGCGTGGGGTACGTCGTCCACGTGTCGCCGCGCGCGCTGGCCGAGCTCGAGCCGTCGGCCCCGGCGTTTGTCTACGTGCACCACCACATCCGCGAAGACGCACAACAGCTGTACGGGTTTCTAACGCGCGACGAGCGAGCCACGTTCCAGACCCTCATAGGCGCGCACGGCGTGGGACCGGCGCTGGCGATGGCGATCATCGCCACCCACCCACCCGTAGCGTTGGTCGACATCGTCGCCAACGGCGATGTCGCCGCGCTCACGCTCGTGCCCGGCGTCGGCAAGAAGACCGCCGAACGCCTGTTGATCGAGCTCAAGTCGCGGCTGCGGGTCCCGGTGCTCGACGCCGTCGGCGGTGGCGGCATGGGGACGTCGTCGGCGGTTGCCGACGTGCGTGAGGCGCTGTCGAACCTGGGCTACGCCGACACCGAGATCCGCGACGCGCTTCGCGAGCTGCCGCATGGCGAGGACGCCTCGGCGCTGCTGCGTGACGCGCTCAAGCTGCTCGGAGCCCGACGTGCGGGATGAGTTCCTCGAACCGTCGGCGACGTCCGACGCCGAGGAGGTCGTCGAGGCAGGGCTGCGGCCGCGCCTGCTGTCCGAGTTCGTCGGACAGCGCGAGCTCAAGGAGCACCTTGCGATCGTGCTGGAGGCGGCGCGCCGGCGCGGCCAGTCGGCCGACCATCTGCTGTTCGCCGGGCCGCCGGGGCTCGGCAAGACGACCCTGGCCGGCATCGTCGCCGCCGAGATGGACGTCCAGCTGCACATCACGTCCGGTCCGGCGTTGGAACGAGCAGGTGACCTGGCCGCCATTCTCACGAAGCTCGGTGAGCGCGACGTGCTGTTCATCGACGAGATCCACCGACTGTCGCGTTCGGTGGAGGAGATCCTCTATCCGGCGATGGAGGACTTCCAGCTCGACATCGTGGTCGGCAAGGGACCGGCCGCGTCGAGCATCCGGCTCACGCTGCCGCCGTTCACGCTGGTCGGCGCGACCACGCGCACCGGCATGATCACCGGTCCGCTACGGGATCGGTTCGGGCTGGTCGCCCGGCTCGACTACTACGAAGCGGACGAGCTCGAGGCCATCGTCATCCGCGCCGCGGGCATCCTCGGCGTGACGATCGACGAGCCCGGCGCGTGGGAGATCGCCCGGCGGTCGCGAGGAACCCCGCGCATCGCCAACCGGCTGCTTCGCCGCGTCCGCGACTTCGCCGAGGTGCGCGGCGACGGCACCATCGACGCGGCGACGGCAGAGCAAGGCCTCTCGGTGTTCGGTGTCGATGGGCGCGGCCTCGACAAGGTCGATCGAGCCGTACTGTCGGCGCTGTGCGAACAGTTCCGAGGCGGTCCGGTCGGGCTGTCCACGTTGGCGATCTCGGTGGGCGA
>DASQTR010000359.1:0-2235 GCA_035641795.1 Ilumatobacter sp. | reverse complement strand
ATCGTACCGACCGCAACTCCGCCCCCCTGGGCCCGGTCGAGGGCGCTTCGACCCTCGAGTGCTTGCTGTCGCCAACGCCCCGAATCTCGTTCGACGCTGCTCGACGTGTACGGCGTGACCTGACCGGACGACCCGGCCGGTGCGGACCCGCTTCCGAGCGATCGCTCCCAACGATCGAGGACGCGTTCGTTATCACGAGAAGTATCCGGCGGTACAGGACGCGCGCCGGCGCGTTATTCCCCGTTGTTCGAGGACGCCCGCGCCGCACGTTCGGTGCTCCGAGGAGGCGGTCGGCAGAGCTGACCGGCGTCGCCGCGGGCTGCTGCGACGACTGCGTGGGGCGAGCGCCGAGCCGTCGATCGGTCGCGTCGGCGCGCGGTGATGACGAGCCGGCGCTTGCAGTCGCGAGCGCGACCTATCGGCACTTATCTCGAGCGCGGATTGTGGTGTCATCGATGTAGCCGACGAGGGGTTTGAGCTCCGTCGAGGACGCGTTCTCTTGAGTCTGCGCGCGATGCGCTTGACGTAGCGGGCTGCGCGGTTCATTGTCGAACATGTGTTCGTCTCTGGCCGGAAGCGGTGATCGTGCACCGGGTGGTGATGCCGTTGACCGAGTCGGTGTCCTGGACTGTGCTCGCCGACGACGGTGCACCGGTCGAGCCGGTCGAGTCCTATCTCAGCTACCTCGCCGCGTTGGAGCGGTCGCCCAACACGCAGCGGGCCTATGCGACGAGCTTGAAGTTGTGGTTCGAGTTCCTCGACCACACGAGCGTTTCCTGGGGTGAGGTTCGCGTCGACGATGTCGCCAAGTTCGTGGCGTGGCTTCGCGCGCCGGCTGCGAACGTGATCGTGTTGGACGCGGGAACTGCTGCGCGCGCGCCGGCGACGGTGAACCGCCATCTCGCTGCGGTGTTCGGGTTCTATGAGCATCACGCCCGCTCGGGTGTCGAGGTCCCTGCCGGCCTGGTGGCGTGGCGTCGGATCGGTCGAGGCTCCTACAAACCGTTCCTGCACCACGTCACCAAGGGCCGGCCGGTCCCAACGCGGCCGATCAAGCTCAGGGTCCCGACGCGAGCGCCGCGAACGTTGACCGCCGAGCAAGTCGTGGCGGTGCTGGCCGCGCCGGCGCGTGCTCGTGATCGGTTCTTGTTGGCGTTGCTGGCCGAGACGGGGATGCGCATCGGCCAGGCCCTCGGCCTGCGCCACGCCGACTTCGTGAGCCGAGCGAAGGAGGTGCGCATCGTTCCCCGAGCCGACAACGCCAACGGCGCAAGAGCGAAGGTGCGGTCTCAGGTGAACCTCCCGGTGACCGCCGGGCTCGTCCGCTGCTACTCGGACTACATGTATGCCGAGTACGGCGAGATCGACTCCGACTACGTGTTCGTGAACCTGTGGGCCGGCAGGGTCGGCGCGCCGATGACCTACGCCGCGGTGCACGAAATGGTCGACCGCATCCGCGCTCGCGTCGGGTTCGACTTCACGCTGCACATGCTGCGCCACACTCATGCGACCGAGCTGATCCGCTCCGGTGTGGCCATCGAGGTCGTGGCCCGGCTGCTGACACATCAGTCGTCGACCACGACGAGCCAGACCTACGTACATCTCGACGTCGCCGACGTGCGCGCCGCGCTGCATCGCGCCGGGGTGTGGGACAAGCCCGAGGTCGGGTCGTGACGTCGGCTGGCGCAGCTCGCCATCTCCAACCCCGCCCGACGGCGCTGGCTGGCGGCGGCGAGGCCGAGATCGAATATGCCAAGGACACCTGGGAGGCGCCCCGGCTCGGGATCGCCGTCCGTCGGGGCCGCGAGAAGGCCCGCTTCGGCGTCATCGGCCAAGAGTGGTTACGAGAAGCGATCAAGCAGTGGTCGCGGTTCCGGCTGTCCTCGGGCTATTCGTTCAACACGATCGAAAGCGGCGCCCAATCCTTGGCCCGGTTCTCGTAGTTCCTCGCCGAGCATCCCGAAGTCACCGGCTTCGACGGCATCACCCGCGATCTTCTCGACGACTTCCTCTCCTGGATGTCAGCGCGCGTCGCCTGGTCCACGAACACCCGCCACCACACGCTGACCTTCGTGAAGGTGCTGCTCGACTGGGGCCACCGACATGGCACTCTGCCCGGCCTCGCCGCCGATGCCGTCATCTATGAAGAAGAGGTCAGCCGGCCTGCCGACCACCTGCCGCTCTTCATCCCCGAGTTCGTGATGAACCAACTCGAGTCCGACGCCAACCTGGCTC
>DASQTR010000358.1:0-17203 GCA_035641795.1 Ilumatobacter sp. | reverse complement strand
GTCCATGATCCGGCACACCGGCGGGTTCGCCATCGGTGCCACCTCGACGAGATCGAGGTCGAGACCACGAGCCATCCGAAGCGCCTCAGGGACCGGCTTGATCCCGAGTTGGCTTCCGTCGGGACCGATCAGACGGACTTCACGAGCCCTGATGCGGTCGTTGACACGGTGTTGGTCGCTCTTCGGCGGTGCTATGACTGATCACTCCTGCGCAATGGGTCCTCCCCATGTTCGGCGGTCTGGGTGCTCGACGCGAAGTCATCGGCGGAGCACCCCAGCCGTCTCGGCAGGTCGTGATCGTCGCTGACCCGGACGCACACTCGGTGGCCGGGTGGGGATCGCTGTGGCTGACCCCACTTCGCCTCAGTTGTTGCCGGCTGCCTGCGCAAACCGGCCCGAGCAGGTTAGCGGTTGATGCGCGGTCTTCCTAGAGTTCGCTGAACTTGCCGTGCGGCGCCGACCTGACGTGACCCCTGCGTACGATCACGTCCTCCTCTCGCAGGAGCGCCGCCTGCTTGCGCTCGTGGCCCGGCACCAGCCGCCCTGCCGAGTTCACGACCCGCCACCACGGGACGTCGACCTCGGTGGTCGCCAGGATGTGCCCCACGAGCCGCGGCAGCTTCGGATACCCGGCCACCTCCGCGACGTCGCCGTACGTCACGACCTCCCCAGGCTGGAGCGCCATCAGCACGTCGAGAATGCGGCGCTGGCGCAGCGCCGCATCGGACCTTGCCCCATCCGACCTTGCCGCGTCAGACCTTGCCGCGTCAGACCTTGCCGGTTCAGATTTTGTCGATGGCACCGGCTTGGAACGCTCCGAATCGCGGCAGTGGACGGAAAGTAACCACCTGGCCAGCCTCGATCGTACGCGTGCCGTCGGCGATCTCGATGCAGTGAAAGGGGAACGCGCGGCCATCGGCCGTGGTGATCACGCCCAGCCCCTTCACGTCGTCGAACTGGCTAACGGTGCCCCGCATCGCGTCAGTGGATGATCTTGCTGATCGGGATCTCGAGCAGGTCGGTGGCGCCGGCCTCGGTGAGTGCCGGGATCACGAGGTTGATGCCGGCCTTGGGCACGACGCTCTCGATCGCGTAGTCGCCGTTGGCGAGCTGGTTCACCGTCGGCGACTTGGCGCTCGGGAGCACGGCGAGCACCGCGTCGCGCCGGTCGGGCGTGACGTTGACCTTGAGCAGCACCTTGCCGCGTGCTTCGAGCGCGCCGCGCAAGAGCGTCATCAACTGCTCCATCGCCTTGCGCTTGGCGGGATCGGCGTAGCTCGCCGGGTTGGCCACGACCTCGGTGTAGCTGCTGAGGATGGTGTCGATCACCCGCAAGCCAGCGGCGCGCAAGGCACGCCCGGTCTCGGTGATGTCGACCACGCAATCGGCGATGTCGGGGATTTTGGCCTCGCTTGCGCCGTACGAGAGCCGCACGTCGGCGCGCACGCCTCGCTCGGCGAAGAAGCGGCGCGTCAACTCGGGATACTCGGAGGTGACGCGAACGCCGTCGGGGAAATCCTCGACGCGCTTGACCTCCGACTCGTCGGCGACTGCGACGACGACGTTCACCGGGTTGGACGTCGTCTTCGAGTACGCGAGCTCGCCGAGACTGTGGATCTCGCTCGCAGTCTCTTCCACCCAGTCGCGGCCCGTAATGCCCAGGTCGAACAACCCCTCGGCCACGTAGACCGGGATCTCCTGCGGCCGCAGGATGCGGACCTCTGCCACACGCGGGTCGGCGATCGTCGCCCTGTAGTCGACCGACGACGAGCGAATCACCTCCAGATCGGCGGCCTCGAACAACTCGAGCGTCGCCTTCTCCAACGAGCCCTTGGGCAAGACGATCCGCAGCACGATCGGGCAGGCTAACCCCGTTCGCCTTCAGTGCTCGGTTGGTTCGCTCGCCAAGAGCTTGAGCGCATGGGGGAGCACGTCCAACACGGCGTCGATCTGTTCGATCGTTCCCTTCGGGCTGCCTGGCGTGTTGCAGATCAGCGCCGTGCCTCTGGTGCCGGCTGCACCGCGCGACAGCCGACCGTGCGGACTGATCAAGCGCATCGCCTCCGCGAGACCGGGTGCGTCTCGGTCGATGACTGCGCGCGTGCCCTCGGGTGTCTGGTCGCGCGGACCGAAGCCTGTGCCACCGGTCGTGACGATCAGGCCGGCGAAGCCTTCGCTCATCTCGCGCAGCGCGTCGGCCACCGACTCAGCGCCGTCCTCCGTCACGCGGTGTTCGACGACTTCGTAGCCATTTGTCATCAGGTGGGCAGCGAGGCCGCGCCCGCCGGTGTCGTCGCGAAAGCCATGGAACACGCCGTCGCTGACCGTGAGCACCTTGGCGAGGAGCGGCTCGTCGGTCATGTCGTGCGACGGTACCGAACGACGACCATGCCGTCGGTGTCGGCGTCTTGCGGCAGGACACGCCAGCCGTGCCGGAACTGGCGCCACTCCCCCACGTCTGGGCGGCGGTCGTCGATCGCGAAGCCGGCGGGCGTCGGATGGTCGACCGACTCGGCGGCGGTGAGCGTGCACACGCTGTACACCAGCCGACCGCCAGGGCGGACGAGCGGCGCGCATGCTTCGAGCATCCGACCCTGGAGGCTGACGAGGTCGTCGACATCGCCGGACATGATTCGCCAGCGGGCGTCCGGCCGACGGCGCAACGCGCCCAGCCCGCTGCACGGGGCGTCGATCAGCACGGCGTCGAAGACACCGTCGGCGAAGGGCGGCTTGGTCGCATCCGCAATGGCTGTCGCGACCGCCGCACCGACCCGCGACGCGTTGGTCGCTACCAGACCAGCGCGATGAGGGCGGGCATCGCCGGCTACCACGTACGCGCCAGTTGATGCGAGTGCTGTCGCCTTGCCGCCCGGGCCGGCACAGGCGTCGAGCACCGACTCCCCGGAGGTCGCCTCGACTGTCGACGCCACCCACTGCGACGAGAGGTCTTGGACGTAGCCATCGGGACGGATCGTCACCGGCGCCGGCGCGTTCATGCGCTCGAGCGCGTCGCGCGCATCGGCCTCGCCGAACTCGTCGACGAGCGTTTCCGCGATCCAGTCGGGATAGCTCAGTCGCGCCCACCCCGACGGCCATACCATGGGCGTCGTCGCCACCTTGCGAAGTACGGCGTTCACGAACCCACGCGTGCGCGCGGGAGCGAGCGCCACTGTCTCTCCGACCGCGGCGTGTGCGGCGACACCTGCGAAGCACAGCTGATAGGCGCCTAGTCGCAGCAGCGTCCTGGTCGCCGCATCGGGTGGCTTCGTCACGAAGCGATCGACGAGCGCGTCGCACGCCCGACGCATGCGAGTCGTGCCGTAGACCAGATCTGTGACAAAGCGGCGGTCTGCGTCCGAGAGCTCGGAGCGATCAAGCGCCGACGCCGCCGCCAGATTGGCGTAGGCACCCTCGGATTCGACCCGGCGCAGCACCTGGTAGGCGACCTGGCGGCTCGACGTCATTCGAACCGTTCCCCCTCCGCCGGCTGGGCACCGTTGCGCCATGCCGCGTACGACATCGGGCGCTTGCCCTCCGGCTGCACTACGGTCGGCACGAGCGCGCCGTCGTCGAGTCGACCGGCATTGATCCTCACACGGCCTCCACGGAACGTCGTCCACGCCCCGCCGAGGCGCACGAGCCGCTCGATCTCCTCCGCCGGACGAGACCAGTCGATGCGCAGCTCCGCCGGCTCGATCTTCGATGCATAGGTCGCCTCGCCTGCCTGCGGCACCGGTTCACCGAGACCGGTCTCGAGCGTGTCGACCAGGAGCCGCGTGCCGACGCGCACCAACTCGTCGCGGAGCTCGTCCAGCGTTGCACCTGGTCCGATCGGCACCTCGACACTGGCGTATACGCCGCCCGTGTCCAGTCCTTCTTCCACCGCCATCACGCACACGCCGGTCATCGTGTCGCCGGCGAGCAACGCGCGCTCGACGGGCGCCGCCCCGCGCCAGCGCGGGAGCAGCGAGAAGTGGAGGTTGACCATCGGCAACGCGGCCAGCACGTGGGGCCTGATCAGACGCCCGAACGCGACGACCACACCCAGCTCGGCGCCGACGCCGAGCACGTCGTCGACAGCATGCGCGACGGGAATGCCAAGCCGAGCGGCGGCCTGCTTGACCGGGCTTGGCGAGAGCTCGTTCCCGCGGCCACGGCGCTTGTCGAGGCCGGTGACCACCACTGCCACGTCGTGCCCCGCCGCTACCAGCGCCTCCAAGGGCGGTACGGCGATCGCCGGTGTACCGAGGTACGCCAGCCTCACTGCAGCCGCAGACGGCGGCGGCGCGGCGCGGCGCTGGCTGCGCCCTGCTCGGCCTCACGCTGCAGGCGGCGATACTCGGTGATCGCTTCCTTGCGCTGCTCGGGCGTCATGCGGTCGAACATCAGCACGCCGTGCAGGTGGTCGAGCTCGTGCTGGTACATCCGGGCTTCGAGCTCGTCGGCCTCGCGCTCGACGACGTTGCCGTCGAGATCGAGCCCTCGCATGAGCACCGTCTTCGGCCGGACCATCTCGACGTAGAGGCCGGGGATCGAGAGGCACCCCTCGTCGTAGACCCATTCGCCGTCGGACTCGACGATCTCGGGGTTGAAGACCACCTGCTGCTCGCCGTCGAGGTCCCACACGAAGACCTGCTTTTGGACACCGATCTGGGGCGCCGCGAGGGCGATCCCGAGATCGCTCTCGTAGAGGGTCGTGAACATGTCGTCGACGAGGCGGGCGAGTTTGCCGTCGACGTCGGAGATGGGGGCGGCCTTCGTCTTCAGCACCGGATCGCCGTAGGTGCGGATCGAGTACGCCATGCGTGTCAGGCTAACGGCCGGACGGCGAGCCGACAGGCGGGCCCGACCATTAGCACGGAACGGGAGAGTCACCGGAATGAGAAGGGTGCAGCGAAGCCGAGCAACCTGTCGCGGAGTCTCCTGTGACGCACTACTTCGATGAGCGGCCGGAGGTGGCGTCCGACGTGACGATCGTCGACGTCGCACTGCCTGATGTGGCGTTCACGATGGCGACTGATCGGGGCGTGTTCAGCCACGGGCATCTCGACACCGGCACGTCTCTGCTGCTGCGTGAGGCGCCGCCACCGTCCGCCGCGGGTGAGCTGCTCGATCTCGGCTGCGGCAGTGGCGCGATGGCACTGACGCTGGCGTTGCGGTCACCGCAGGCGCGGGTCTGGGCTGTGGACGTGAACGCTCGGGCGCTGGAGCTGACCGAGGCCAACGCCGCCCGCAACGGGGTGACGACGATCCATGCCGTCACGCCCGCCGCCGTACCGGAGGACATTCGTTTCGCGACGATGTGGTCCAACCCGCCGGTTCGCATCGGCAAGCAGCCGCTGCAGCGGTTGCTGATGCACTGGCTCGGCGTCCTGGCGCCCGGTGGCGGCGCGGCTCTGGTAGTCCAAAAGCACCTTGGCGCCGACTCGCTCCAGAGGTGGCTGGAAGAGCAGGGATACCCTGCGCAACGGATCGCCAGTCGTGCCGGCTTTCGGTTGCTGCAGATCGATCGACCATCAGGTGTCTGACTCCGACTTGTCGGTGTCTGACACCGGGCGTTGAGCTGCCGTTCACCTGGGCGGGTCGACAGCCACTCGTAGACGGCTGCCTGGCTTGCGTTCGCCCTTGCTCAACGCCTCTCCGAGCATCATCCAGTCGGGCGCTCTGGCTACAAACCCGTCCCCTATCGGGGCGACGACGAGGCCGTCGACCGAGGGCAAGCTGGCTACGAACTCGCCGCTGCCCTTGCCGTCGATCTCGGCGTAAGCGCCGAACGGCGGCAGTCGCAATGCCTCGCGTTGGGCGCGCTCGGCTTCTGCCAGCTTCCCTGGATCGGCATGCAGCGCGGCTTGGAGCACGACGTGTTGCGGTAGGAACGTCTGCACCAGTATCCGCCCGCCCCTCGCTCGCCGCCCGACAAGCCTGGCCGCCCGCGCCAGCAGTGCCATCGCCTGCTCGCCTGCCCGGTACCGAGGGGCCAGCAGCTCGCGGTCGAAGTCGAGGAACGCCACCGTGTCGGCATGCTCGACGCGGTGGAGCACGGCCTCGGTGCCGACGTAGATCGACGCCGCGCCGGTGGGCGCCGCCGGCTGACTCGCAGTGAGCAGCACGGCAGGCCGCCCTGCCGCGGCTTCGATCTCGTCGCGGAGGCGCGACACGCCGGGTCGCAGGTTGGCGAACCGCCCGGCGCTACACATCAGGCAGACCGGAGGCCGCGTCATTCCGCACCGCCCGCAGGTGAGACGCTGGGCGTCGTCGAGCGCGACGGCCGCGTCGCATCGTTCGCAGCGCGCCAACGCGCGGCATTGCCGGCAGGCAAGCAGCCTCGAGCGGCCAGGCGTGTTGTGCACGCAAACGACGGCGCGCTCCGGGTCACGCAGGTGCCGGATCAACTGTGGCGTCACGAGCGAGCGCTTCCACGGTTCCTCGTCGGAGCGATCGATCACGTCGACGATCGGCCAGCCGTCGCGTTCGCGTTCGCGCGAGGGCTTCGTCAGCGGACCCCACTCCAAAGCGGTGAGCGTCGGGCAGGGCGAGGCCAGCAGCACCGGAACACCTCCGCGTCGCGCGCGCTCGATCAACACGTCGCGCGCGTGCCACGTGGGTGAACCCTCGTCCTGCAGCGCCTCGTCGTGCTCGTCGACGACCACGACGGCAGCGAGCCCCGGACACGGCGACCAGGCGGCACGTCTGGCGCCGATCACGACGTCGACGCCGCCGGCGGCGAGCGCCCAGTCGTTCGGCATCACGGCGACCGTCAGGCCCGCCCGTCGCAGCGCCGAGGCGACGAGCATCGCCCGATCGACGGCGGGCACGACGACCAGCGTGGGGCCGAGCGCGAGCGCGCTCATGACGGCCGGCCGGGGGTCGCTCGTGGGCGGTAGGCGAAGGACGCCGCCCCCGTCCTCGAGGATTCGAGTCGAGGCGGGCGAGCGTGGCTCGACCACGCGCCCTGTCCGCTCCACGCGGGGCACCCGATGCACGGCGCGGTCGGGCGACGCAGCGTGCAGGAAGTGACGGCGACGCCCGGCCCAGCGGATCGCGGCCCAGCCGGCGAGCTCGATCAGGTCGAGGGACGGGCCGCGACCGGTGACCTTGGTGATCGACTTCAGTTCGTCGAGCGGTAGTGCCTCGGCTGGATCGAGCGCAACCACCCAGCCGCCGACGCGCCGGCCGTGGAGATCAACCCTGACGAGGTCACCGAGTTGGACGACGCCGACCTCTTCGCCGACTCGATAGTCGAACTCCTTGTCCAACCCGGTGACGTTCGGCAACACACGGGCGACGGTCACGCTGCGATCATTTCATTCATGTCACGCTCGTCACCGCGTAGGCGGTGACGAGCCCGACACGAATGTTCTGGTCACAGACCGACGGCCGCCTTGAAGTCGTCGAGGCGGTTGGTCTCTTCCCAGGTGAAGCCGGCGCGTCCGAAGTGGCCGTAGGCGGCGGTGCGCTTGTAGCCCGGCTTCTTGAGATCGAGATCCCTGATGATCGCGCCAGGGCGCAGGTCGAACACCTGGCGGACTGCCTGCTCGATCGTCTCGTTCGAAACCCGGTTGGTACCGAACGTCTCGACGAGGATGCTCAGTGGCTGCGCCATGCCGATCGCGTACGCGACCTGCAGTTCACAACGGTCGGCGGCGCCCGATTGCACGACATGCTTGGCCACCCAGCGCGTGGCATACGCCGCCGAGCGGTCGACCTTCGAGGGATCCTTGCCGGAGAACGCCCCGCCACCGTGGCGACCCATCCCGCCGTAGGTGTCGACGATGATCTTGCGGCCGGTGAGTCCGCAGTCGCCATGCGGCCCACCGATCACGAAGGAGCCGGTGGGGTTGACGTAGACGGCGTACTCGTCGTCGCGAAACTGCTCCGGAACCGTCGGCTGGATCACCTGCTCGATGAGGTCGGGACGGATTACGGTATCGCGGTCGATCCCACCCTGGTGCTGGGTGGAGATCAAGACGCTCAGCAGCCTGGTCGGACGACCGTCCTCGTACTCGTACGTGACCTGGGTCTTGCCGTCGGGCCGGAGGTACGGGAGCTGACCCGACTTGCGCACCTCGGCGAGCCGCTCGGCGAGGCGGTGAGCGGTCCAGATCGGAAGCGGCATCAGGTCGGGCGTCTCGTTGCAGGCGTAACCGAACATCATCCCCTGGTCGCCTGCACCCTGCTGGTTGAGCTGATCCTCGCCGGCGCGCCCGCCTCGCAGCTCTTCCGAGGCGTCGACGCCCTGGGCGATGTCGCTCGACTGCTCGTCGATCGAGACGATCACGCCGCACGTGTTGCCGTCGAACCCGTAGAGAGCGTTGTCGTAGCCGATCCCCTTGATCGTCTCGCGGGCGATCTTCGGGATGTCGACATAGGCGTTGGTGGTGATCTCACCGGCGACCACGCACAGGCCGGTGGTGACGAGCGTTTCACAGGCGACGCGACCGTGCGGATCGGCCGCGAGGATGGCGTCGAGCACCGAGTCGCTGACCTGGTCGGCCATCTTGTCGGGGTGACCTTCGGTCACACTCTCGGAGCTGAACGTCCAACGGGCCACTGCTTGCTACCTCTACTCGGTCGTGTTGATGGGAAGAAATTCGACGTCTGGGCGACGTGCGTCTAGTGGTCTGTCTCAGCCGGCGGAGGCACGCATCGCCACGATCCGGTCGAGCACCCCGGCGGCGATCGTACGTTTGTCTGCCAGGGGCAGGGTAACCGCTGGTTCTCCGACGGCGAACAGCGTCACGGCGTTGGTGTCGTGCTGGAAGCCGGTGGCCTCGGCGCCGACATCGTTGGCGACGATCAAGTCGAGGCGCTTGCGCGTGAGTTTCGCCATCGCATTCGATTCGAGGTCGTCGGTCTCCGCTGCGAAGCCGACGAGCGTCTGCCCCGGCGGCTTGCCGGCGCCGAGACCGGCGAGGATGTCGGGTGTCGGCTCGAGCACGATCTGGGGTGGCCCCTCGTGCTTCTTGAGCTTGTGTTCGACCGGCGCGATCGGTCGGAAATCGGCCACTGCTGCGGCCATGACGACGACGTCACAAGCCGGCGCCAACCGTTCCAGCTCCGACTGCATCTGAGCCGCGGTGTCGACCCGGACGATCTCGACGCCGATCGGCGCCGGCCGGTCGACGGTCGACACGAGCGTCACCTGCGCGCCACGCCGCGCCGCCTCCTCTGCGATCGCGTAGCCCTGCTTGCCGCTGCTTCGATTGGCGATCACGCGCACGGCATCGATCGGCTCCCGCGTGCCACCCGCGCTGACCACGACCTTGAGCCCCGCCATGTCGGAGGGGGCGAACAGGCGGTCGACGGCGGCGACGATCGACTCGGGGGAGGCGAGGCGGCCCTGGCCTGAATCGCCGCCCGCCAGCCGGCCCCACTCGGGTTCGACGACGTGGACCCCCCGTGACCGCAGCGTTGCGATGTTGTCGGCGACCGCCGGGTGGTCCCACATCTCGGCATGCATCGCCGGGCAGATCATCACTGGCGCCCGTGTCGCGAGCAGCACGTTGGTCAACAGATCAGTTGACAGACCGGCCCGATAGGCGGCAATGATGCGCGCCGTGGCGGGCGCGACGAGAACCAGATCGGCGGACTGGCCCAGCTTGGTGTGCGGGATCGGCGTGTCGGGATCGTCCCAGAGGCGAGTCTTGACTGGCTCGCTGGCCAGGGCCGACAGGGTGGTTGCACCGAGGAATCGCTCGGCCCCCGCTGTCATCACCGGCACCACATGGGCGCCGGCGTCGACGAGCCGGCGGCAGATCTCGACCGCCTTGTAGGCGGCGATCCCGCCGGTGACACCGAGAACGATGCGCTTACCGGCGAGCATGGCGGCCGCCGGGTCAGCCGGCGTGGTTACTTCCGGCGATGTCGGCGTCGCCCGTCGGCAGGTCGAGCGCGTCCGTCCCGTCGCCCTCCTCAGGAGCGTCGGTTTTCACGATCTTGCCCATCGAGATCTCCTCGAAGGCGATGCTCAGCGGCTTGCGGGCCGTCGACGACACCTGAGGCGGGATCATGTGGCCGAGGCCGTCACCGAGCTGGTTGAAGTAGGAGTTGATGTTCCGGGCGCGGCGGGCGGCGAGCGTGACCAGGCTGAACTTCGAGTCGGCGCGGTCGAGCAGGCCTTCGATACCTGGCTTCATCATCGTGTCGTGGCTGTGCGCCATCAGACGGGCTCCTCCCGGGTCTGCGAACAGCTGTCTGCGAAACAACTGCGGCCGCGGATTCTATCTGACCTGGTACCTGAATCGTCGGGCCGGGGCGCGATGGGTTCTACGTCGGTTTCCAACCGCCGTGAAACGCTTGGTGCCGGACACCACTGACGTGGTCAGGCACCTCGTTCCTGGCGGTGCTTGTCGATGATGGCCAGCATCTCGTCGACCGTCCTGTCGAGGTCGTCGTTGACCACCACATGATCGGCCTCGACGATGCCCACCGGCTCCTCGTGCTCGGCCTTGCGCAGCCGGGCGAGGACCTTGTCGTTGGGATCACCGCGGCCGCGCAGCCGGCGCTCTTGCTCGTCGCGTGACGGGGGCAGCACAAAGATCAGGATCGCATCGGGATACTTGCGCTTCACCTGCTGGGCGCCGTCGAGCTCGATCTCGAGCACGATGTCGGGTGCGTCGGCAACACCGAGCCGCGGCGGGTACGGCGTTCCGTAGTAGTTCCCGAGGAACTCCGTCCATTCGAGAAAGCCGCCCTCGTTGATATGACGCTCGAACGCCTCCGTGGTGGTGAAGACATAGGCATCCGAAGGCTCGCCCGCTCGCTGCGAGCGGGTGGTCCAGGACCGGCTCAGCCACAACGCGGGATCGCGGGCGACAAGGGCATCGACGATGGTGCCCTTGCCCACGCCCCCTGGGCCGGAGACGACGATGATGAGCGGGTCTCTAGCCAAGCTGCTCGAGCAGGGCGGCACGCTGCTGCGCACCGAGGCCCTGCACGCGCCGGTTGTCGGCGATGCCGACGTCCGTCATGACGCGTCGCGCCTTGACCTTGCCCACCCCGGGCAGGGACTCGAGCATCGAGACAACCTTCAGCTTCCCGACGTTGGGGTCCTTGGAGTCGAGCGCATCGCGCAGGCTCAGGGAGCCCATCTTCAGGCGAGCCTTGATGTCGGCCCGAGCCGCGCGCGCCTCGGCGGCCTTCGCAAGCGCTGCAGTGCGTTGCTCAGGAGTCAACTGAGGAGGTGTTGCCATAGGGCCAAAGTACACGGTTGAGGTGTTCTAAACGTGCAACCCCCCGCCCCCGGGCCCAGGTCACAAGCTCGGCGTGCACCCGCGAGCAGGCGCGGGGGTCGGCGAAGGAGGCGGTGCCCACCTGGACGGCTTGGGCGCCGGCGATCATCAGTTCGGCTGCGTCCCAGCCGCTTGCCACGCCTCCGACGCCGACGATCGGCAGCTCTGGGAATGCCTCGCGGACGTCGTGCACGGCGCGGACGGCGATCGGGTGCATCGCCCGTCCGGACACGCCACCGCCACCGTTGCCGAGCGCAGGTCGCATGGTGGATTCGTCGATCACCATGCCGAGCATCGTGTTGATCAGCGTGATCGCTTCGGCGCCCGCCGCGTGGGCTGCTGCGGCGACGTCGACGAGCCGGTCGGTGTTGGCGCTCAGCTTGGCCCAGCGCGGGCGCTTGCAGCCGGCGGTGGCGGCGATCGCCGCCGCCGCCAGTTCGGGCTCGTGGGCGAACATCCGGCCCTTGCCCTCGGTGTTCGGGCACGAGAGGTTGACCTCGACGGCGACGACCTCGCGCGGCGCGCTGGCGAGCGCGTCGGCGGCGGCGCGGTAGTCGGCGACGCTTCGACCCCAGATGCTGCAGACCACGGTCGCGCCACGGTGCAGGAGCGCGGGAAGATGGTGTTCGAGCCACGCCGCGATGCCGGGGCCTTGAAGGCCGACCGAGTTGATCATCCCCAGCGGTGTGGCGTGGATGCGTGGCGCCGGATTACCGGGCCACTCGTAGGCGGCGATCGACTTCGTCACGACGGCTCCGATGGAGGCGAGGTCGAAGTAAGCGGCGAGCTCGTCGCCGTACCCGGCCGTTCCGGACGCCGTCATGATCGGGCTCTTCAGGTCCACCGAGCCGACGCGAACGGCACAGTCGGTGTCAGACACCTGATCTTCCGCCCTTGCGACGCGATCTCGTCTCCCGACTTCGAACATCAGGTGTCAGACACCGGGGTTCTCTCGCGAGCGTGGTACTCCTGCAGGCTCTTCACCGGGAGCTGCTCTGGTGATTCGCCGAGTCCCTGCGCCGCCGCCAAGGCGGCGCTGACCGTCGTCACGCAACCGACTCGATGGACGCTGGCCGCCTTGCGGATGTGCTCGCCGTCGGTGCGGCCCATCGAGCCGCGCGGGGTGTTGACGACGAACACGATCTCGCCGTCGGCGATCAGGTCGACCGCGGTGCGACCCCCGTCGCCGTCCTGGACCTTGCCCAGCACCTGGTCGACAGGCACACCGAAGCTGGCCAGGTACTCGGCGGTGCCCTTGGTGGCCACGAGTCCGAGACCGCGCTCGCGCATCCGCCTGGCGACGACCAGCCCGGCCGGCTTGTCGTTGTCGTTGAGCGACAGGAACACCGTGCCCCGCTGCGGGAGTGCGTTGCCGGCCGACAGCTCGGCCTTGAAGAACGCCCGCCCGAACGTCGAGTCGATCCCCATCACCTCGCCGGTCGAGCGCATCTCGGGGCCCAGCGCGGGGTCGACCTCCGGGAAGCGGTTGAACGGCAGCACCGCTTCCTTGACGGCGACGTGACCCGAGACCGGCTCGCGGAGCAGGCCCTCCGCACGCAGATCGGCGAGCGTGGAGCCGACCATCACTCGCGTCGCCACCTTGGCGAGCGGGACGCCCCTCGCCTTGGCGACGAACGGAACCGTCCGGCTCGCGCGCGGGTTGGCCTCGATCACGAACACGGCGTGGTTGAGCACCGCGTACTGGACGTTGATCAGACCGCGCACGTCGAGCCGGTTGGCGATCGCGGTCGTGTACGACATGATCACCTCGACCACCCAGTCGGGCAGTGTCTGGGGCGGGATCGCGCACGCCGAGTCGCCAGAGTGCACACCGGCCTCCTCCACGTGCTCCATCACGCCGCCGATCAGCACCTCGCCGGTGTGATCGCGGATGGCATCCACGTCGACCTCGATCGCGCTCGCGAGGAACCGGTCGATCAGCACCGGCCGTTCGGCTGAGAGCCCGCCTTCGCGGCCGAGGCTGCCGAAGCCACTCAGCTCGGCCATCGCCCGGGCCAGGTGATTGCGGTCGTGCACGATCTGCATCGCCCTACCGCCGAGCACGTAGCTCGGGCGAACGAGCACCGGAAAGCCGATCTCGTCGGTGATGGCCAGCGCCTGCTCGACGTCGGCCGCCGTGCCGCCGGGCGGCTGTGGGATGTTGAGCTCGGTGCACAGCTGGTTCCACCGCTTGCGGTCCTCGGCGGCGTCGATCGACTCGGGCGACGTGCCGGCCACGAGCTCGGCCGGGATCTCCCCCGCCAGCTTGAGCGGCGTCTGGCCACCGAGCGACACGATCACCTTGTCGGGGCGCTCGGCGGCGAGCACGTTGAGCACGTCTTCCTTCGTCAGCGGCTCGAAATAGAGGCGGTCGCTCGTGTCGTAGTCGGTCGACACCGTCTCGGGGTTGCAGTTGATCATGATCGTCTCGTAGCCCGCCTCGCGCAGGGCGAAGCTGGCGTGCACGCAGCAATAGTCGAACTCGATCCCCTGACCGATGCGGTTCGGCCCCGAACCGAGGATCACCACCTTCGGTCGCTCGCTGAAGGCGACCTCGCTCTCGTCCTCGTACGTGGAGTAGTGGTACGGCGTGCTGGCAGCGAACTCTGCGGAGCACGTGTCGACCGTCTTGTAGGTGGGCAGCACTCCGACTGCCTCGCGCGCCTCGCGGACGACCGACTCGGCAACACCCCACAGGTGGGCGAGCTGCGCGTCGGAGAAGCCGAGCCGCTTGGCTCGCCGCCACGTCCGCCGCGTCATCGAATCCACGCCTGTCCCTGCGAGCTCGCTCTGCTCCTCGGTGATCGCCTGCATCTGGTCGAGGAACCAGGGGTCGACCTTGCAGGCGGCGTGGACGGCGTCGATGGTGACACCACGCGACAGCAGCTCGCCGATCTGGAAGATCCGGTCTGGCGTGGCGACTCGGATCATGTCGAGCAGCTCGGGGTCGCTGTGCCGGGCGTACTCTTCGGCGACCGGATCGCAGTTGAGTCCCAGCCGCCCGTGCTCGAGCGAGCGCAGACCCTTCTGCAGGCTCTCGGGGAAGGTGCGCCCGATCGACATCGCCTCGCCCACCGACTGCATCTGGGTGCCGAGGATGCCGCTCGTGCCGGGCAGCTTCTCGAACGCCCAGCGCGGGATCTTGGTGACGACGTAATCGATCGTCGGCTCGAAGCTGGCCGGCGTCATCCGCGTGATGTCGTTCGGTATCTCGTCGAGCGTGTAGCCGACTGCGAGTTTGGCGGCGATCTTGGCGATCGGGAAGCCGGTCGCCTTCGATGCCAGGGCCGAGCTGCGCGACACGCGCGGGTTCATCTCGATCACGACCTGGCGACCGGTGCTGGGATCGACGGCGAACTGCACGTTCGATCCACCGGTCTCGACCCCGACCCGGCGGATGCAGGCGATGGCGGCGTCGCGCATCTGCTGGTACTCCACGTCGGACAACGTCTGTTGCGGTGCGACCGTGATCGAGTCACCGGTGTGGACGCCCATCGGGTCGACGTTCTCGATGGAGCAGATGATCACGCAGTTGTCGGCGCGGTCACGCATGACCTCGAGCTCGAACTCCTTCCAGCCGGCGATCGACTCCTCGATCAGGATCTCGCTGATCGGGCTGGCGGACAGGCCCCTGGTGGCCACTGACTCGAACTCGACCTCGGTGGCGGCGATGCCCGTGCCGCGCCCGCCGAGGATGTACGCGGGGCGGATGATGACCGGGAGCCCGATCTCCGCCATCACGTGACGTGCCTCGTCGATCGTGCGCGCCGTGCCAGAGCGAGGCACGTCGAGCCCGATCTCGATCATCGCCTCCTTGAACTTGGCTCGGTCCTCGGCGGTGGCGATGGCGTTGGCGTTGGCGCCGATCATCTCCGGCGTGCCGGGCACGCCGATCAGACCGCGCTCGTACAGCTCCATCGCCACGTTGAGCCCGGTCTGCCCGCCCAAGGTCGGCAGCACGGCGTCGGGCTGCTCGCGATCGATGATCGACGCCAGCACCTCCCACGTGAGCGGCTCCACGTACGTGGCGTCGGCGAAGTCGGGGTCGGTCATGATCGTCGCCGGATTGGAGTTGGCGAGCACGACGCGGTAGCCCTCCTCCCTCAGCACCCGGCAGGCCTGCGTGCCGGAGTAGTCGAACTCGCACGCCTGGCCGATCACGATCGGCCCGGACCCGATGATCAGGATCGAGTGCAGGTCGTCACGCCTCGGCATCGCGACCACCGTTCGTCATCAGCGCCTCGAACACGTCGAACAGATACCGGCTGTCATGTGGCCCTGGCCCGGCCTCGGGATGGTGCTGAACGCTGAAGCAGCGCTCGCCGACCACCTCGAGCCCCTCGCACACGTCGTCGTTGAGGTTCACGTGGGTCATCCGCACCTCTCTGCCGAGACCGGCGAACGACCCGGCGTCGACCGCGAAGTTGTGGTTCTGACTGGTGATCTCCACCCGTCCGGTGTCGACGTTGCGGACGGGATGGTTGCCGCCGTGGTGCCCGAACGGCAGCTTGAGCGTTCCGGCCCCGAGCGCCCGTCCCACGAGCTGATGCCCGAGACAGATACCGAACACCGGCACGTTGCCGATCAATTTGGCGATCTCGTCGGTTGCGTACTGCGCCGTCGCCGGGTCGCCCGGGCCGTTGGAGAGGAAGACGCCGTCGGGGCGGCGGGCGAGCACGTCGGCGGCTGTGGTGGTGGCCGGCACGACCTCGACCCGACCGAGCCGTGACAGCTGCCGAATGATCGTCGTCTTGATCCCGAAGTCGTAGGCGACGATCTCGCGTGGACCGCCGCCGACGTGGTAGGGCGCATCGGTGGTGACCTGGGCGACGAGGTCGACGCCGTCGGTACCGCGTTCCACCGCGGCGGCTGCGGCGAGCTCGGCGTGGCTGGCGTCGCCGAATGCGCCTGGCATCGCGCCGACATCGCGGATGAGCCGTGTGAGCCGGCGGGTGTCGATGCCGGCGATGCCGGGGATGGCGTGCACCTTCAGCAGCGCCTCGAGATGGCCCTCGGCGCGGAAGCTGCTGTGGCCGCGGGCGAGGTCACGGATGACGACGCCACGGCAGAAAGCGGCTCGTGATTCGCTATCGGCGGCGGCGACGCCGTAATTGCCGATATGTGGGTAGGTGAACGTGATGATCTGACCGGCGTAGCTGGGGTCGGTGATGATCTCCTGGTAGCCGGACAGGGCGGTGTTGAAGACAACCTCGCCGGTGGCGAGGCCACCCGGTGGCTGGGCGCCGATCAACTCGCCCTCGAACACGCTCCCGTCGGCCAGTACCAGCAGCCCGTCACGAATCGTCACCGCGCCCATCCTTGCATAGTCATGCTCGGTGCCGCATGAAGATTCATCTCATGTTTCACCGGGTGGCCTTCCCATCGAGCACAACCGGCTCACCGCGAAGCAGCGTGTGGCGCACCCGACCACGCAGTCCCAGACCCACGTAGGGCGTGTTGCGGCTCTTGCTCGCCAGCCGCGCCGGCTGCACCTGCCAGGTCTGGTCAGGATCGAACACGACCAGGTTGGCAGGCTCGCCCGCCATCACCGGCCGGCCGTGCTCGTGGGCGACGCCGGCGATCGCGGCGGGCTGCCAGGAGAGCGCGGCGACGACGTCGCGCAGCGGCATCTCGAGGTGGGCGAGGCACACCCCGAGCGCGGTCTCGAGGCCCAGCATGCCGGGCGGCGCATGGTCGAGCGGCTGCTCCTTGGTCTCGGGTGCGTGCGGTGCGTGATCCGTGGCGATGGCGTCGATCGTGCCGTCGGCAAGCCCGTCGCGTACGGCCTCGACGTCGGCCCTGGTCCGCAGCGGCGGGTTGACCTTGTAGACGGAGTCGTAACCGGCCAGCAGCTCTTCCGTGAGGCTGATGTGGTGGGGCGTCGCCTCCGCCGAGATGCGCAGGCCGTCGGCCTTGGCGCGACGGACGAGATCAACGCTGCCGGCGGTCGACAGATGAAGCAGGTGAACCTG
>DASQTR010000357.1:0-4778 GCA_035641795.1 Ilumatobacter sp. | reverse complement strand
GAGCGGCGGGTGCGTGTCGTGATCGTCCCCGGGCCCGCCGCCGACGTGGTCGAGGGGGTCGTCGACGTCGGCGGCCGCGCGGTGCAGTCGTGGCATGAGCTGCCGGGGATGCGACCGGCGATGCTCTTCGAGGAGTCGTTCAAGGCGATCGTGGCGCTGAACGAGAGCCCCGAATGGCAGGCCGCGCTCGCCCGGCGGGGCATCACCGACCAGAGCAAGGTCCAGATCGATCCGTGGCCGCCCGGGAGCTTCGGGCTTGCCCTCGAGGAGGGTCGTCGCATCAGCCGATGCCTCGCCTACTACCGGGAGACCGACACCGACAACGGCTACGCCCGGCCGATCGAGGGACTCGTCGGTTTCGTCGACGTCGGACGGGGGGAGGTCCTCGAGGTCGCCGACCACGGCGTCGTGCCCCTGCCGCCCGAGCGTGGGGGATACCTGCGCGACGACGTCGGGCCGATGCGGGACGACCTCAAGCCGATCGAGATCACGCAGCCCGAGGGGCCAAGCTTCACGGTCGACGGCAACCTCGTACGCTGGCAACGCTGGTCATTGCGCGTCGCGATGGACCCCTACGAGGGACTCGTCCTGCACACGATCGGCTACGAGGACGACGGCCGCGTCCGCCCGATCCTGCACCGCGCGTCGGTCAGCGAGATGGTCGTCCCCTACGGGCACACCGGGCCCATGCACAACTGGAAGAACGCGTTCGACGCCGGCGAATGGGGTCTCGGCCGTATGGCCAACTCGCTCACGCTCGGCTGCGACTGCGTCGGCGTCGTCCACTACCTCGATGTCACGTTCGGCAACGAGCGCGGCGACCCGTACACGATCGAGAACGCGATCTGCATGCACGAAGAGGACTACAGCATCCTCTGGAAGCACGTCGATCTGCACGGCGGCACGACGGAAGTGCGCCGCCAGCGCCGATTGGTGATCAGCTCGATCGCGACCGTCGGCAACTACGAGTACGGCTTCTACTGGTACTTCTACCTCGACGGGAGCATGCAGCTCGAGGTCAAGCTGACCGGCGTCATGTCGACGATGGCCGTCGCGGAGGGCGACGGCGCCCCCAATGGGGCCGGCAACGCGGAGCTCGTCGCCCCGCAACTCGCGGCGCCGTATCACCAGCACCTGTTCAACGTCCGCCTCGACTTCGACGTCGACGGGACCGCGAACACCGTGTACGAGGTCGACTCGGTGCCCGAGCCGGGCGGCCCCGACAACCCGCTGGCCAACGCGTTCACCACCGAGGCGACGCCGCTCGCCACCGAGAAGCGGGCGCAACGGGTCGTCGATCCGGCGCGCAGCCGGGTCTGGAAGATCGTGAACCCCGAAACGCACAACCGTCTCGGCGAGCCCGTCGGCTACAAGCTCGTCCCTGCATCGACGCCGACGCTGCTGGCAAGTCCCGAGTCGAGCGTCGGCCGGCGGGCGGCGTTCGCGACCCGGAACCTTTGGGTCACGCCGTACCGGCCCGACGAGCGGCGCGCCGCCGGCGACTATCCGAACCAGAACAGTGGGGGAGACGGGCTCCCGCGTTGGACGGCAGCGGACCGGTCCATCGTCGACACCGACGTCGTGGTGTGGCACACGTTCGGCGTGACTCACATCCCCCGCCCGGAGGACTGGCCCGTGATGCCGGTCGAGTCGACGGGGTTCCTGCTCGCGCCGGTCGGCTTCTTCGACCGCAACCCTGCCCTCGACGTCCCCCCGTCGCCCGACCACTGCGACGAGGGGACGTAAGGGCGGGGGTTCGCCTACTCGGCGGCGACGGCCTGCAGCACCGGGAGCTTCGAGGCGCGACGCGCGGGGCGGAGCCCGGCGAGCACACCTGCGATGGCGCCCACGACCAGCAGGACGGCCAGCTGTCCGATCGGCGCCGAGAACGACGGCGCGATCATGTCGCCCGTCCCCTCGGACGCCGCCTTCACCAGGGCCCAGCCGAGGAACACGCCCAGCCCCAGTCCGCCGACGGTGCCGAACACCGCGATGATCACCGACTCCCACCGGATCATCGACCGGACTTGCCGCCGGCTCTCGCCGATCGCACGCAGCAGCCCGAGTTCACGCGTGCGCTCGTACACCGAGAGCGACAGCGTGTTCGCGATGCCCATCAGCGCGATGAGGATCGCCAGCGCCAGCAGGACGTAGACGATGCCGAGCATCATGTTCACGAACTCGCCAACCGAGTCGGCGTACTGCTGCCGGTCCTCGACGTTCGGCGCGTTGTACGGCTCCGCCGTGCGCTCGACGGCACGGCGACCGGTCTCGAGCGGCACGCCGTTCTCGAGCTGGAT
This sequence comes from Ilumatobacter sp., assembly GCA_035641795.1. Classification (GTDB taxonomy): domain Bacteria; phylum Actinomycetota; class Acidimicrobiia; order Acidimicrobiales; family Ilumatobacteraceae; genus Ilumatobacter. Next base: position 2,478 of record DASQTR010000357.1, on the reverse strand, counting down.
GAGCACCGTGTTGTCGATGTCCTGCACGGCGTGGGGCGTCCACGCCGCTCGCGGCACGATGTAGTTCCCGGCGATGTCGCGGGCCTCGTAGACCGCACCCACCGTGAACTCCGTGGTGGTGCCATCCGAGAACGTGACCGGCACCGGAGTACCGCGCTTCCAACCTTCGTCGTCCGCGATCCGGTCCGAGACCGCGAGCTGGTCCGGGCCGAGAGACCGCACCGAGCCGGCGCTGACGTCGAGGTCGAGCACCCCTCCGAGCTGGGCCGGATCGGCGATGGTGACGTTCTCGGTTCCGGTGCCGACGAGCGCGCGTCCCCGCCCGAGGCCGGTGGCCGTTTGCACCTCGGGAAGCCGGCCGATGTCGGAGGCGAGCTGGGGGCTGATCCCGCCGCCGCCGAAGCCGCCCTCGGAGATCACCAGGTCGCCCTGGAACGAGTTCGTCACGCTGTCGTCGATGGCGGCCTTGAGCGACGCCGCGAAGATCGTGAACAGCGTGACCACGCCGACGCCGACCATCAACGCCGCCGCGGTACCGGCGGTGCGGCGCGGGTTGCGCATCGCGTTCTGACGCGCGAGCGAACCGGTGACGCCCCGGAGCCACCGTAGTGGCGCGCCGATCACGCCGCTCGCCGGCCGGGCGACGACGGGGCCGAACACGACGACGCCGACGATCGTGAGCAGCGCTCCGAGTCCGGCGAATCCGAGCACGGAGTCGCCGCCGCTCAGCACGGTGGCCAGTACGATCGCGACGCCGAGCGCGGTCACCGCGAGGCCGGTGATCGCCCTCGGGGCGGACGTGCTCGTGCGCTCGACGGACACGTCCCGGATGGCGGCGAGCGGCGGGACACGCGACGCCTTGACAGCCGGGGCCACGCCGGCGACGAGGGTCACGACGACACCGACGATCATCCCGATCACGGCGACCGACGCGTTGAACACGAGGCCACCGGCCGGCAACGAGAACCCGAAGGCGTCAAACATGCCCTTGAGGAGCCCGGCGATGCCGATGCCACCGAGAAGACCGACCGCCGACGCGACGATGCCCACCAGCAGCGCCTCCACGACCACCGAAGCCAGGATCTGACCCCGGCCGGCACCGATGGCGCGGAGCAGCGCCGACTCCCGGGTTCGCTGGGCCACGATGATCGAGAAGGTGTTGTAGATGCTGAACGTGGCGACCAACAACGCGACCCCGGCGAACACGGTGAGGAACGTCGTGAACAGGTCGAGGAACTCCTCGTTGATGTCGCTCGTGTTCTCGGTGGTGAGCCTCTCCCCGGTGATCGCTTCCACATCAGCCGGGAGCACGCGCTCCACCCGGTTCAGGAGCTCGTCCTGCGACACGCCCGGTTGCGCCTTGACGGCGATGCTTCCCACCTGATCGGTGCGACCGATGAGATGCTGCTGCGCGCTTTCGAGCGTGAACCCGGTGAAGGTGACCTGACCGAGGCCGTCGGACGATCCGAACGTCGCGATGCCGACGATCTCCACCTGGACCGGCTCCGGGGTCTGGACGGTCGTGGTGTCGCCGACGCGCAGGTCGCCATTGTCGGCGGCGCCTTGGTTGATCACGACCTCGTCGCCGGCGCGTGGCGCCCTGCCCTCTGCGAGCTGGTAGGGGTTGAGGTCGCGGTTGTCGATCCAGTTGCCCGCGAGTGTGGGTGGACCGTTGCCGCCGAGCTTGTCCCCGTTCTTGCCGACGAGCTGACCGAAGCCCTCCACGGAGCCTTCGGCAGCCGCGACGCCATCGACGTCGCGAACCGTGTCGACGAGCGACGCGTCGAGGAGTCCGCGCTGGCTGTCGGGTTCGCCAGGATCAGTGCTCAGCTTCGAGGCATGGCGGACCACGACGTCGGTGCCCGCATTCGCCTCGGTGAACAGGTCGTCGAAGTTTCCTCGCAGCGTGTCGCCGAGCACGAGCGTCCCAGCGAGGAACGCCACACCGAGGAACACGGCGAGGAACGTGCCGACGAGCCGGCGCTTGTGCGCGAGGAGTCCCTTGATCATGACGGTGCCCATGGCTCAGCCTCCCAACTGCTTCATGCGGTCGATCACGGACTCGGCGGTGGGGTCGGCGACCTCGCCGACGATCTTCCCGTCGCCGAGGAACACGACCCGATCCGCGTACGCGGCGGCGACCGGGTCGTGGGTGACCATGACGATCGTCTGCGCCAGGTCGTCGACGGCCTGCGACATGAACCCGAGGATCTCGGTGCCCGACTTCGAGTCGAGGTTCCCGGTCGGCTCGTCCGCGAACACGACGTCGGGTCGGCTGGCGAGCGCCCGGGCGACTGCCACGCGCTGCTGTTGACCGCCCGACAGCTCGCTCGGCCGGTGCGTGAGCCGGTCCCGCAGCCCGACCGTGTCGATCACGTTGTCGACCCAGGCGCGATCCGGCTTCCGGCCCGCCAATCGCATGGGCAGCGTGATGTTCTCGCTGGCGTCGAGTGTCGGGATCAGGTTGTAGGACTGGAA
>DASQTR010000356.1:0-2178 GCA_035641795.1 Ilumatobacter sp. | reverse complement strand
CCATGAACCCGCCGGGCCCGGCGAAGCTGTTGCCGGGAATGTCGGCGGTGGCAGCGTAAAGGGTCGGCAGCGCGCCGCCGTGCTCGTCTTGTGCGAACAGGCGGTTGCCGATCGCGCTGATCAGATCCATCGACCGGCGCTGGCTGTGGAACTGGAGGTTGGTCGCCGCGTAGCCGGGGTGGGCTGCGGTCGCACGCGCATCGGAACCGACGGCGGTGAGCCGCCGCTGCAGCTCGGCGGTGAACAGCAGGTTGGCGAGCTTCGACTGGCCGTAGGCACGCCATGCGTGGTATGGCTTGCGCTCCCAGTTGAGGTCGTCGAAGTCGATCCTGCCGTACCGGTGCATCCCGGAGGAGACCGTCACGACGCGGTCGGTGACGTACTCGAGCAGCAGGTTGGTGAGCGCGAAATGCCCGAGGTGGTTGGTGCCGAACTGCAGCTCAAAGCCGTCGGCGGTGCGGGTCAGTGGCGGCGCCATCACGCCGGCGTTGTTGATCAGCAGGGCGATCTCACCGTCCCACGCCGCGGCGAACTCGCGCACGGACCCGAGGCTGGCCAGGTCGAGTTCGCGCACCTCGGTCTCGCCGGGCATCGTCGCGGTGGTCGCGCGGCCCTTGTCGAGGTTGCGCACGGCGAGCACGACGCGAGCGCCGGCCCCGGCCAGGGCATGGGCGGTGGCACGGCCGATGCCGCTGTTGGCGCCGGTCACGATCACGCTGCGGCCGGCCATCTCGGGGAGGTCTGCGGTGGTGAAGTCGGTCATCGTCGTCTCCTCATAGTAGGCAGTAGCAACATAGTAGGCGGCGACAACAAAGATGTCAACAGCAACATTCTGCGCTAGGCTGTCAGCGTGGCCGATCGCCCCTACCACCACGGCAACCTCCGCGCCGCGCTGCTCGCCCAGGCCGAGCAAACGCTCCGCCAGCACGGCCTCGACGGACTATCGCTGCGCGAGCTCGCTCGCCAGATAGGCGTCAGCCACGCCGCGCCGCGCCGGCACTTCGCCGACCGCCAAGCCCTACTCGACGCGCTCGCCGAGTCCGGGTTCGCGCGCCTCGGCGCCGAGCTGCGCGGCGCGGCCGAGACGGCCGGCGAGGACTACGAGGCGCGCCTTCGCGCCGCCAACCTCGCGTACGTGCGCTTCGCGGTCAACGACGCCGCACTCCTCGAGCTGATGTTCGCCGGCAAGCACCGCGAACAGGCCGGGGCGCTGCACGAGGCCGCCGACCGCGCCTTCCTGGTCATCCTCCAGCTGATCGAAGAAGGCCAGGCAGGCGACGTGCTCGAGGCCGGCGATCCGGAGCGCATCGGACTCCTTCTCTTCGCCACGATGCAGGGCATCGCGGCGCTCGTCACCGCCGGCATCGTCGCGCCCGACCAAGTCGACAGCCTCGTCGCCGACGCGATCGGGCGCTTCCTCCACGGCCCACGGATACCCGCCTGAACGGCAGGTCTTCGCGCCACGGGTCCGTAGCCGCGCGTGCGCGGCGAGAGTCCGCCCGCGATCGAAGCTATCGATCTCGCGGACTACCGGTTGACCCGAAAGCGAGACACCGCGGACCGGAAGCCCGAAATTGGGGGCCTGCCGTGACGACGGCGATGGCAGTGCAGGCGACCATGAGCGCGAATAGTCGGCGACCGCGGCCCGCGTCCGGCTATTCGTCACCGAGTGGAGGACGCCATGACTACAGCGATCATCGGGGTGGGGAACATCGGAGGTGCGCTCCCGCGAGATCTGGTGCGAGCCGGCGAACGCGTCGTGCTCGCCGCTCGGGACGAGTCGCATGCAGAGGCAGTCGCGAATGAGCTGGGTGACTTGGCCACCGCGGCGTCGGTGCGCGACGCGATCGCCGCTGGCGACGTCGTCGTGCTCGCGATCTGGCTGGACCAGAGCAAGGAGCTGGTTCCGACGATCGCAGACCTCCTCGCCGGCAAGGTGGTCGTCGATCCGTCGAATCCGATCGGCTTCGACGACGACGGCAAGCCCGTCCGCACACTTCCCGACGGAGTGTCCGCCGGCTCCGTCGTCGCCGGCCTGGTCCCCGCCGGCGCTCGCTACGTGAAGGCTTTCGGAACGCTCGGCGCTCAGTCACTCGCCGCCGAGGCCGATCGTGCTCCTCGGCGCGTCCTCTTCTATGCGACCGACGACGAGGTTGCCCGGGCGGCTGCCGGACGCCT
>DASQTR010000355.1:0-6394 GCA_035641795.1 Ilumatobacter sp. | reverse complement strand
GTCGCTTTCGCGCCAGCAGAACCGAGCAGCCGCCCATATCGGCGCTTATGCCAGTGTTCGTGTCCATCTCTACGTCGCTGAACGGATTGCGATGCGGCGAGCGCTCGTCAAGGTAAGTTGATAGATGTGGATCCGGTGATCTTGCAGTCGGCCCGCAAGCACCAAGTCCCTGACGATGACATGTTGCACGCCCTATCGACACCCGGTCCGAGTGTTCGACCTTGACGACCTCACGATGCTGATCGGTCCAGACCAGTCCGCTCGGCTGCTTGAGATCGGTGTTGCAGAGGCCGAAGGGATCGAGTTCATCGTTCACGCCATGTCAGCCCGCGCCAAGTACCTGGAGAGCTGAACCATGCCCCGATCAATCCAAGAGATCCTCGACCACGGCGACGAACTCGCCAAGCGGTTCGAAGACTATGAACCCAACGTCGACGACGAACGGTCCGTCGAGGTGTACCTCATCGAACGCGCCGTCCTTGCCCGAGCGCGTAGCGAACGTCAGCTCGTCGACGCGATCGCCGCCGCCCGCGGCAAAGACGTTTCATGGCAACAGATTGGCCAGTTGCTCGGCACCTCGGCCCAGGCCGCCCAGCAACGTTACGGCCACCTCCTCGAAGCGAGCTGAGAGCGGCCGTCCGCTGCCGGACCCCCGGCGGTTCGCAGCGGCAGGCGAACCGTTAGCGGATCGCAGAACAATCGACGCAGAACGTCGACCTGACTGTTGCCTGCGGCCAAGCGTCTCAAGTGGACGCGTCCGCGCTGTTTTGCAAATGCGCCTCGAACCAGAGCATTGGTAGAGCATCACCTGACTGGACGAAGTGATGCGCTACCAACGTCAATCAGATCGTCTACCTCGGATGACGCGTGGCTGATCGGCTCATCACCTGCGGGGTTGATGCGCCGTCGCGTCCGGGTGGCCGATCGAGCGAAGCAACTCGGCGGCAACGTCCGCGTGGCGAATGATCGTGCCGTCCGATTCGATGCGATCAGCGACGAGCGCGTGACCCGACTGCGTATATCGAGGTTTGCTCATCAATGGCCGAGGGTAGATGCGCGACAGAGGGGTGCTGGTGGGCCCCAGATCGGAGAGTAGGAGCAAGCAGTTGTCGGGGCGGGAGATCACGGAGAGCGAACACGAGGTCTGACCCACGTGGAGCGGCCGGTGGTTTCCGAAGAGACGATGGCTAAGGAACGGGTCCGGCTGGCGACCGAGAAGGTAGCCGACCAGGAAACCGTAACCGGCGAAGTGCGGAAGGAGCAGACGCCGGCGACCGCAAGAGCCGCTGATAACGCCGGCCCCACGCGACTGACAGCGTCGAGCGCGACGGACGCTTGACGAAGCTGCACTTTCCGTGCCCGAGAAGTGGCCGTCGTCGATTCGTCGCCGCGCGAGCCGAGACGGAGTGGCGGTGAACGTCGGACGAGCGTGCGATGACGGTTGCCGCCGTCGCTTGAGTCAGGTCCCGGTCAAGTCTCGTCGACGACACATCCGGCCAGGCCGTCGCCCCGAATGGTACGTGTCCGGCACCTGTGCCGGGCAACGAGGCTCGGCTCACACGAGTCAAACGAAGCGCTCGACTGCAGGGAGTCGGGCCCGAAAACTCACACCAGTTCGCTCGCCGAGCGGACGGACAGGAGCATTATGCATATCCACTTCTTGCAGCGTCGAGCGGGCAGGCGCACCGCCGCGGTCGCCGGCGCCGTCGCCTTGGTTGGCGGCTTTGTAGCGATCGGCGGCCCACCGGGGTCGTCGGCGTCGAGCCATCGCGAAGCGCCGTTGATCGCGGGTGATCCACGCGCCGACAACACCGACCTGTACGCCTTTGTCAGCCCCGACGCCACGGACACGGTGACGTTGATCGCCAACTGGATTCCATTCGAGGAGCCCAACGGCGGCCCCAACTTCTATCCCTGGGCGGACGACACTCGTTACATCATCAAGATCGACAACGACGGCGACGCGGTGGCGGACCTCAAATACACGTGGGTGTTCGACACCGTGATCCGGAACGAGGGCACATTCCTCTACAACACGGGACCGGTGTCGTCGGTTGACGATCCGGATCTGAACTATTACCAGACGTACGACTTGACGGTCACGGCACAAGGCGGCGCCCCGGTCGCGCTGCTGGGTGACGGTGACGGCGTCCACGATCCGACCGATCCGATCGCCGCGCCTTCGCTGGTCGGGCCCGGATCGATCCCCGACTACGCGCCGCTGGTCGAGGGTGCCACGTATGACCTGCCCGGTGGAGGGCAGTCCTACGTCGGTCAGGCAGATGATCCGTTCTTCCTCGACCTGCGCGTGTTCGATCTGCTGTATGGCGGTGACCTCTCGGAGGTCGGCGAGGACACGTTGGCCGGTTACAACGTCAACGCGATCGCCATCCAGGTGCCCAAGACCGCGCTCGCAGGCGGAGGCTCACCTGGGACCAACCCGGTGATCGGCATCTGGACCACTACCGAACGTCGCAGCGCCCGCGCCGCCAACGGCGAAGGTGACACGTCGTCGCCGTTCGTCCAGGTGTCGCGACTGGGCAATCCGCTCGTCAACGAGGTCGTGTTCCCACTGGCCCTGAAGGATGCCTTCAACTCGATCTCGCCCGAGATGGACGCGACAATTCCGGCAGCCGTCGATGCGGTCACCAATCCAATCCTGCCTCCGCTGATCGAGGCGATCTACGGGGTGCCGGCCCCCGACGGCCCGCGCCACGATCTCGAGGAGATCTTCCTCCAAGGCATCAGCGCCGCGAACGCCGGTCTCGGCGGGGATCCCGCCGCAGTGCTGCCCGTCGACCTCAACGGCCACGACCTCAACACCGATCAAGCAGCGACCCTGCAGCCGTCGGAGCAGTTGCGGCTGAACATGTCGGTCGCGCCGTCGGCGGAACCGCACCGACTGACCATCTTCGCCAACCAGTTCGATGGTTTCCCCAACGGTCGCCGGCTACAGGACGACGTCGTTGACATCGCGCTCCAAACGGTGATGGGCGCGGCTCAGTCAGGGACGATCGTCGAGGCGCTCGCCGCCGGCGATGCGGTCGACCGCAATGACCGCGAGTTCCGCACCTCGTTTCCGTATCTGGCGCTGCCGCACGACAACAGTGTGAACCAGGGTGCCGAGCGTCCGCCACGGGCGGCCGACTTCCTGCCGGTGATCCCTGATCGCGTGCTCGACACGCGTGGTGCCACGGGTCAGATCGGTTACATCGGCGACAAGCCGTCAGCCGGCCAGGTGGTCGAGGTCAAGGTCACCGGGGTCGGTACCTCGCTGGTGCCCGACGACGCTGCAGGTGTCGTGGTCCACGTGACGGCGACCGAGGCAGACGCTGGCTCGTTCGTCACCGCCTACAACTGTGACGACCCGCGGCCCAAGACGTCCAACGTCAACGCCACGGCCGGCGCCGCAAGCGCGTTCGGCAACCTGGCAACGGTCGAAGTCAGCGCCGAGGGTACGATCTGCCTGTACACGCTGGCCTCCTCCCATCTGATCGTCGACGTCAACGGCTACATCCCGTCGACTTCGACGATCACGCTTGTCGACCCTGAGCGCTTGCTCGAAACACGAGCGGCGGACGGCCAGGTCGGCTACACGGGCGGCAGGCCGGCGGCGGGCACGACAATCGAGCTGGACGTCACCCAGGTCGGCATGAATCAGGTGCCAGCCGACACCCAAGCGGTGTTCGTCAACGTCACCGGCGTCAACGCCGAAGGGCCAGGGTTTATCACGGTGTGGGACTGCGATTCGGCCCGTCCGAACACGTCGATTCTCAATTATGAGATCGGCAGCGTGATCGCCAACATGATGGTGGCGCCGGTAGGAGCCGACGGCTCGATCTGCATCTACACAATGTCGTCGACCGACATCGTCGTCGACCTGTTCGGTGTGATTCCGCCCGACTCCAACTACGTCGCCGCCGGACCGGAACGGATCCTCGAGACACGCGAGGAGTACGGCCAGATCGGCTACAGCGGCCAACAGCCCGCAGCGGGCAGGGTCATCGAGCTGCAAGTGACCGGCGTCGGGACGACCAAGGTCCCGGCGACTGCATCGGCGGCGTTCCTCAACGTGACGACCACGAACGAGCCGCCGGCCGGTTTCTTCACGGTGTGGCCCTGCGGTGAAGCGCAGCCCAACGCGTCGAATGGCAACTTCCGGGGAACCGGCATGTCGACGGCCAACCTCGTCGTGGCCAAGATCGGCGCCTCCGGCCGGGTGTGCATCTTCGTGCAGCAGCCAGTTGACGTCGTGGTCGATCTCGTTGGGTATTTCCCTGGCGTCGGCACGGCCTGACCCCGTCCACATTGGCTAGCCACGGCCGTGACGGGCGCTCATGTGCAGCGCCCGTCACGACCGGGGCGATCCTCGAATGAGCACCCCATGACATCAACACTCACCCCAAACGCAACCACTTCGGACACCGCCCGTCCCAACCCCCAACGTCGTCGCAAACGCATCACAGTCGCACTCGGCGGTGTGCTCGGAGTCGCTCTGCTCGCCGGCGGCGCATTCGGTATCGCTGGCGTGAACGGCTCGTCTGACTCGAACGCCGAGCCGGTCAGCCGTCGAATCAGCGCACCCGCGGCAGGGCTCACCGGTCGCATCGGCGGTAGATCGCTCGAGGAAACGATCCGGGAGCTCGAACTGCGTACCGAGTCGGTTCCCGACGACTACGTCGCGTGGGCAACGCTCGGCCTCGCGTATGTGCAGCAAGCGCACACGATCGGCGATCCATCGCTCTACTCCACCGCCGAACGCGTGCTCCGAACCTCGGTCGGACTCAACGATGGCGACAACTTCGTCGCCTACGCCGGTTTGGCAGCGCTCGCTGCAGGACGTCATGACTTCCACGCCGCGGAACAGTTCGCGGTCGAGGGGCTCGCCATCAACCCGTCAAGCGCAATGCTGTACGGAGTTCTGAGCGACGCTCAGATCCAACTCGGCAAGTACGACACTGGATTCAGTTCCGCACAACGCATGGTCGACCTGTCGCCCGACACCGCGTCACTCGCCAGAGTCTCATACACCCACGAACTCACGGGCGACGTCGAGCAAGCACGAGCGTTGATGCAACGCGCGCTCGATGCCGCCGGCAACCCCGGTGACCAGGCATTCGCGCTCTTCCAACTGGGTGAGCTGTCGCTCGCCGAAGGCGATCCAACCACCGCCCTCGACCTGAACAACCGCGCTCTCGCACTGGCGCCCGACAATGTTTCGGCGATGTCGGGACGGGCGCACGCGCTCGGCGTCTCCGGCCAAGTCCTGACCGCGATCGATGCATACCAAAAGCTGGTCGAAAAGGCCCCGCTCCCCGACTACCTGATCGAGTTCGGCGACTTCTTGACCGCCCATGGTCGAACCGACCACGCGCAGGCGCTCTATCAGCAGGCACGTGCGCAACTCGAGCTCGACTCGCAGAACGGCGTGCGCGCCGATGCAGGAATCATCTTCTTCGAGGCCGATCACGGCGACCCCGCCAAGGCGCTCGCCGATGCCGAGCTGGCGATCCAGGAGCAACCGTTCTTCGAGATGTACGAGGCGTACGCCTGGGCGCTGTACGTCAACCAGCGGTTCGACGAGGCCGCAGTGGCCATCGACCAAGCCAAGCAGATCGGCATCCGCGACGCCGAAATGTACGTCCGCGCCGGCCTGATCGACCGCGCCCGAGGCGACGACGACGGGGCGATCCGAGAGATGCAACACGCGCTCGAGATCAACCCACACGTCGACCAACGGGCAAACCAAATGCTCGAGCTGCTCGGCGTCTGAGCGAAGGAAAGAGACGTGTTACGGCTCACGGGCCGACGCCTTTGCGTTCTCTAAGTCCTGAACTCCCCATGTACGGAGTTGACGGCTGCGGGCCGCGAATCGAGAAATCCGTGGCGTAGTGGCGTCGTCCGAGGTCAGGCTGGTGCGCCTGTCGATCTTCGGTTGATGGTTGACAGATGGACTTCGGTTGACCCGTGGACACTCGTGTTCAGTTTGTAGCTCGAGTTTTGGTGCTGGGTCTCTGGGCGTGTTTGGCCCGGACGTCACCGTCGAAGGCCTTGCGCGCAGTCGACGCGCGCCACACGCCCGGCCACCGGGTACGGCTAGCTCGGGCGTCTCTTGTAGCCGGGATGGCTGGGCCAGTTGGGTTGGAAGTGACACATGGGGTGTCGTGACCTGCTGCAACTCGACTAAACGCCTCGTGACCGCCGTTTCACGTCTCAGTAGTTCGCACTCATTCACGCCGATTCTCAGGCGTTTGTGTCACGCCCGTGTCACGGGCAACCGCTCATTGACGCCGAAGCCCCGATATCCCGGGCCGCCCTGGTCGCGTATCGTTCCTTCGGGAGCATTCTCTGATTCGTTCCCAGCGCCCGACATGCTCGGCACGTACGCCCTGAA
>DASQTR010000354.1:0-2524 GCA_035641795.1 Ilumatobacter sp. | reverse complement strand
TGAACGAGCTCGGCGCCGAAGTCCATGTTGTGGGTCGTTCACCGCAACGGACCGCGGAGGTCGCCGCCGAGATGGGCACCGAGCCCATCATCGCCGACTTCGCGCGTCTCGACGACGTACATGGCGCGGCTGATGAGGTGTTGGAGAGGTGCGGGCGCGTGGACGTGTTGGTCAACAACGCCGGCATGTCGTTGAGCAGACGTGAGGTGACCGTGGACGGCCACGAGACGATGTTCCAGGTGAACCACCTGGCGCCGTTCCTGTTGACGTCGCTGCTTCTCGACCGCCTCGAGGTGTCAGCCCCATCGCGTGTCATCACGACGTCGAGCGTCGGCAACTTGGGCGGTTTCGTGAACCTGCTGGACCTGGACAGCCGCTTCTTCTTCGTCGGGCAGGCGGTGTACGGCACCACCAAGCTTGAGAACATCCTGTTCACCCGGGAGTTGGCTCGGCGGGTGCAAGGCACCGGTGTCCTCGCGACGTGCTTCCACCCAGGCGTGGTGGCGACCGGGTTCGGACGCGGCGACCTCATCGGCATCGTGTGGAACTCGCCGTTGCGACGATTGATGCGGACACCGGAACAGGGGGCGGACACGCTCGTCTGGCTGGCAACGGCACCCGCCGGCGAGTTGCGCCCGGGCGGCTACTACGTCGACCGGCGACCAGGACTCGTGAACCCGCAGGCGTACAGTGGACGTCTCGCACGCCAGCTCTGGGAACGCTCGGAGCGGCTCGTCGGCCTCAGCTAATAGCGTCCGTCCAGGGCGATCATCGTGATCGAGCGAGCGACGCTGCGATCATTGCGGGAAACCCCAGACGGCTGCGCTCTCGGTGGCGCTGTCGTGCTGCGAGCCCGAGGGGTGCATCGATGCCGTTCGGTCGCGGTGAGGGCGGTGACGTCATCGGCGTTCGGCGCCGATGTTCGGTGCGGGGCGCTGGCTGTCGGGAGCGAATCGGCAGACTCTGATCGTGCGTCGATTCGTTCTTCAAGCGCTCACATCAGCTGTCGAAGCAGCGGTTGACTCGCCTCATCGACAACCTCCGCCATCTCTACGTCGGGCCGCTCTGAGACACCCGTGACGGCGTCAGGCACCAACAACGCGAGTTGCGGATGGTCAAGCGCTCCGAGTCGCAGCAGCCGCTCGAACACCGCCAGGACGTGAACGATGAGGCGGGCCTCTTCCTCAGCCAGCACTACGACACGGTTGACGTCATCCATTGCCGTCATCGTCGCACGATTGAGCAGGCCGGGCTCCGAGGCGTCCTCATCACGTCGGCCGGCGGGGGCGACACAGGGGCCGCTGCGGCGAAGCGCGCGCGTACATGCCTTTCGGGCGCGGTGGGTGCGAGCGCCAGGTCGGCGTTCGGTGCTGTCGTTCGGGCGCGCCTCCAATCCGGGTTTACTCGGTGGGTCAGTCCTCCCTGTCCATCGCCCGGTAGATCAACCCCGTGTCACCGTTGGTGATGGTCAGCTCGTCACCCTCGATCTCGTAGGTTGAAGTTCCTTCGAGCACAGCCAACACCGCTGCTTCCCTGGCGGTCGTGTCCTGGTCCGTACACGCGGTGCGGGTGAGTCGGATCGATGCAATCGTCAGTGTTCCGGCGTCCGCGTCGTAGGTGGCTCGGCCGGTGTTGCAGCCGGTGTCGATGTCGACCTCTGCGGCGGCGAAATTGATCATCGGCGCCTCCGTTCCCGCTGCCGGGGCTGTCGCCGGTGCGTTGATGAGATCAGTTAGCGCCCACGTCGTGCCGTCAAGTGGCCGGTCCGCGTCGACGACCTCGTCGTCCAGGAGCGTGATCACGGCATCGTCACCGGTGAGCGTCAGCGTGTCGCCTTCCAGCGCAACGGTGGGGCCGGTGGTCAGGAAGGAAAGGAGCCAGTCGTCCTGGTCCATGAGCGCAGCAGGTTCGCACGCCATGTCGGTCGTGCCCCACTCGGGAATCACCAGACGATCGCCGTCGAGCGACCATGTGAAATCGAGGTAGTTGCACCCACCCGATGCCGCGAGCCAGTCGCCGAAGGTGAGCCGAATCTGAGAACCCTCCACCAGCTCGTAACCCTCGACGTGCGACGAGACGAACTCTCGACTCTCGATTGCCACAGCGAGCTCGCCGCTGGGCGCCGTAGCACCCACCGACGCTGTCGTGACAGCCCCCGGCGCAGACGCTGAAGGGCCCTCCGACACGGTGGTGATAGCGCCGGGCACAGCAGCGATCGTGCCCGGCGCGGCGGTCGTGCCGTTACCACCTGAGGGCGAGTCTTCACCGCACGCGCTGGCTACTGCGAACAGTCCCAAGAGCGCCGGGGCGATGAGCGCGCGCATGACCAGATGACAGGATACGCCGTCCGGGCTCCAGCCAGGAGGGGCCCCAGAGCCTGCCCCGGAAGTTTCGAGCTCGGGTCCGGCCACAGGGGTCGCCGTGGTGGCAGTCGCCGCCCGGGGCGCTCGACGAACTACATGCCGATCTGGCGCGGCTGTTCAGTCGATCGGAGTGTCCTTCGGTCGCGTAGTTCGGTGACGAT
>DASQTR010000353.1:0-2824 GCA_035641795.1 Ilumatobacter sp. | reverse complement strand
ATGCCTCGATCTCGACGGCAATCTCGTCGGCAATCTCGACGGCAAGCTCGACGGCAATCTCGACGACAAGCTCGACGGCAAGCTCGACGATCTGCGGGCCGGGCTGGCCCGGCTCGGACGGGTGGTCGTCGCCTTCAGCGGCGGGGCCGATTCGGCGTTGCTGGCGGCCGTCGCCCACGACGTGCTCGGTGCGCGATCGCACGCGGTGACCGCGGTCTCGCCGTCGCTGGCCGGAGCGGAACGCGACGATTGCGCAGCGCTGGCCGGCGAGTGGCGGCTCAGGTGGACGTCGGTCGTCACGCACGAAATGGAGCGCGCTGCCTACCGGTTGAACGACGGCGACCGCTGCTTCCATTGCAAGGCCGAGCTGATGGACGTGCTGGCACCGATTGCGGCCGCCGAGGGCGCCACGATCGTGCTCGGCGTCAACGTCGACGACCTCGGCGATCACCGTCCGGGGCAGCGCGCCGCGACCCTTGGCGGGGCGGTGTTCCCGCTCGTCGAGGCCGGGTTCACGAAGGACGACGTCCGCGCCGCGTCACGCCGGCTCGGCCTGCGGACGTGGGACAAGCCCGCAGCGGCCTGCCTCGCGAGTCGCGTGCCGTACGGCACAGTGGTGTCCGTGCCCATCCTCGGCCGGATCGAGCGCGCCGAGGCGGCGATGCATGCGCTCGGCTTCACGCAGTGCCGCGTGCGTCACTACGACGACACCGCGCGCATCGAGGTCGACCTCGCCTTGCTGCCGCGGGTGCTGGCCGCCCGGCAGGAGGTGGTCGATGCCGTGCGTGCCGCGGGGTACCGCTACGTCACGATCGACCTCGAGGGTTTCCGTTCCGGCAACCTCAACGCCGCGCTGGACTGAGGCCGGGCGCACGGGATTACGGTGCTCGTGTGCTCGTCGCCGACATCCATCACGTGTCGATCAACGTCTCCGACACCACGCGTGCGCTGACGTTCTACGAGGGGATCCTGGGCATGGCGGTGCTGCCACGTCCTGACTTCTCGTTCGGCGGAGCGTGGCTCGATGCCGGTAACGGGCGTCAGATCCACCTGATCGAGGGTGACGTGCCACCGAGCCTCGGCCAGCACGTCGCCTTCCGCGTCGACGACGTCGACGCCACCGTCGCCCGGCTGCGCGCCGCCGGCGTCGACGTCAGCGACGCCAAACCCGTCGGTGACACGACGATCCGCCAAGCGTTCGCACACGACCCCGACGGCAACCTGCTCGAGTTCAGTCAGCCTTCCTGATCACGATCCAGTAGGGCTAGGCATTCGGCGAGCGCTACGTCGAGCGGATCGAGCACGGCCCGCTCGTCACCGGCGAGCACCGGCACGAGGTGCGACCACCCCGTACCACCGAGCGCCACCACACGCGCCCCGGCGACGTATTCGATCAGCGCGTCGGTGTTGCGCGATCGCAGCAAGTCGCCGGACAGGACCGTCACCGGCAGCGGCGACGCGTCGATGGCCCGCCGCAACGACTCACCCGCACCGAGCACCGGCATCCGTACCATGCGGCGCGCTTCGTCAAGTCCGGGATCGGCGGTGCAGTCCACGATCGCGGCGTCGAAGCCGGCCAGCTCGCAACGAACGACCGCGTCGACCACG
Organism: Ilumatobacter sp.; assembly: GCA_035641795.1. GTDB lineage: Bacteria > Actinomycetota > Acidimicrobiia > Acidimicrobiales > Ilumatobacteraceae > Ilumatobacter. Next base: position 1,216 of record DASQTR010000353.1, on the reverse strand, counting down.
TGCGGGGCCGCGGCGCGCTCCTCCTCATCGCTCGTGATCGACCGCGGCCCCGCTCCGGTGAGCACGTAGCGCAACTCGACGCCCCGGCGTGCCAGTCGCGCGAGGTCGGGCTCGACCTCCGGTGCGACCTCCTCCCACGGCGCACTGGTCGGGCCGATCAGCGCGATCAGCGCCGGCGCCTGCATCGGCGGAGCTTGGCGTACCCTGAGCGACGTGAGCGAACCCGAGGCGGCGCCGGATGCTCAAGCAGCGGACGACCGGTTCCTGAACGACTACGAGGCGCGCCTCGCCGAACAGCGCCTCTCGGCGCTTGCCGCGGGCCGCCGCAAGGGCGGTCTCGCAGGGGCAGCGATGGCCGGGGCGATGCTCGCCATGTCCGACATCATCGAGGGACCGCCCAAGGAGGACGCGCCGGTGACGGTGGAGGCGTCGAGCGATCCCCACGACCTCGAGAAAGACGGCTTCGGCGCGACGGTCGACGGCGTCGACGTGGAGGCACCGCCACTCGAACGCCTCGACCCCGTCACGAACCGCAAGCCGCACCGCTGACGGCCCAGCGTCCTTACACGTAGGCCCCGGGGCGCTTCAGGAACCCGCGGTGCCATCGGCGCGGCGTCGTGACGATCGCCCGAGGTTCGTCCTCGAACATCCACCGTGCGAAGTTGCGCCGGCCCCAGCTTCCGCTGGCGTCGACGACCTTGAGCGCCGCGCGCGCGCCGCGCGGATGCGACAGAACTCGATTGAGCCGCTTGGACATGCGATGGTCCGCGAACAGATGATGCGCCACCTCGTGTTCGTACCGGGCACAGGCCGCGGCAGGATCGTCGAGCTCGGCGGTGATCGCCTCCGCCGCCAGACGGGCCGTCAGCAGCGCCTGACCGATGCCTTCGCCAGTCATCACGTCGGTCGCCGCGGCTGCGTCGCCGACGAACAGCACGGGTCCGGCGGTGAGGCGGATCGAGTCGATCCGGGCGGGGATCGGCCACGCCGTATGCCGGCCTTCGAGCACGAAACCGTCGCCGAGCGCTTCACGCACATGCGGGCGAGCAAGGAGGTCGCGCCAGAGCTCTGCCATGTCGCCGATCTTGTGGCCGCCGGCGCGCAGCACACCGAACCCGATGTTGACGCGGTCACCCGGAAGCGGGAACGACCACGCGTAGCCGGGGAGCAGGTCGGCTTCGAACCACACGATGAGGTTCTTGGCAGCTGGTCCCGT
>DASQTR010000352.1:0-11660 GCA_035641795.1 Ilumatobacter sp. | reverse complement strand
GAGCGAGATCCCATCGCGGGTGGGGCTGACGGTCGCCGATTTCCCTGACCAGCTGGTCGAAACCGTCGAGCGCGGACAGTCGGGCCGGCAGTACTTCCGTGATGCCGATGGCGAACCATGGCTGGGTGTCGGCGTGGCGATCCGCAGCTACGACGCCGAGTACCTCGAGGCGTTCCCACTCGATACCACCGAGCGCACGTTGCAGCTGCTCGCCACGGCGCTGATCGTGGGGTCGATTCTTGCCGCCCTGCTGGCGACGTTCTTCGGATGGTCGACGAGCCGCCGGCTGCTGCGGCCGCTCTCGCGGGTGGCGGATGCCGCCGGCAACATCGCCCATGGCGGTCTCGATACCCGGCTGGAGGAGGAGACCGACCCCGACCTCAACCGGCTGGCCGGGTCGTTCAACGAGATGGCCGATGCCGTGCAGGAGCGAATCGAGCGTGAGCAGCGCTTCGCGTCGGATGTCAGCCACGAGTTGCGCTCACCGATCACTGCACTCACAGCGGCCGTCGAGGTGCTCGACGGGCGCCGGGACGACCTGCCCGAACGCACCCAGCAAGCGCTCGACGTCGTCGTCAGCCAGGTGCGACGGTTCGACGCGATGGTGATCGACCTGCTCGAGCTGTCGCGCATCGATGCCGGCGCCACCGACCTCAACCCGGAGGTCGTCGACCTCGTCGACCTCTGCGACCGAGTGTCGCAGCGCTACGGCTACGGCGATTTGCCGATCGAGGTCCATCGCCGCGCGAAACGGGAGGCGCTCGTCGACCGCGTGCGGTTCGAGCGCATCCTCGGCAACCTGCTCGAGAACGCGACGACGCATGGCAACGGGCCAACCCGCATCACGATCGAACCGTCGCCGGTGAAGCGTTCGGTGCTGATGGCCGTCGAGGACGAGGGACCGGGCGTCGCGGCAAGCGAACGCAACCGGATCTTCGAGCGCTTCGCACGTGGAAGCGCGGCCCGCCACCGAATCGGAACAGGCCTCGGTCTGGCGCTCGTGGCCGAGCATGCCACCGCTCTGGGCGGAGAGGCCTGGGTCGAAGATCGCCCTGGTGGAGGGGCACGTTTCGTCGTCCGCTTGCCGACGGAGCCCGCATGATCCGCCGTCCAGGCCGCTCTCGCGGCAGTGCGCTGTGGGTCATCGCGATCGTTCTGGGCGCGTGCAGCCTGCCGGCGGATGAAGGTGTGACACCGATCGATGCAGACGGGCTGCCGGCCGAGATCGCCAACACGACGACCACCTCGACGACGACGAGCACGACGACCACCCTGCCGCCGCCGACGAGCGTGCCGCCCGAGACGACCGCTCCGACGTTGCCGCCACCGTCGACCAATCCCCCGGCATCGACGGCACCAGTGAACATCTATTACGCCGACCGTGCCACCGGCGGGATGCAGCGTCTCCAGCGGCTGCTGCTGGAACCGTTGTCGCTGCGAAGCGTGATCAGTCAGCTCGAACAGCCTCCCGACGACCTCGCGTCGTATGACGTGAGGACCGCACTCGAGCCGAACCTGATCGGTCCGACGAGTATCGACCGTTCGGTGCTGACCGTCTCGCTGAACGGCGCGGTGTTCGACGCCATGAACGACGACGAGAAGCGACTGGCGATCGCCCAGATGGTGCTGACCTTCACCTCGTTCGCGGTGCCGGGTGAAGGGAACATCGGCTCGGTGATCGTCCAGGTGGACGGCAACCCGATCGCGGTGTTCCTGCCCGACGTCGGCACGACCACCGACCCCGGCACGCCAGTGGTGTTCGACGACTTCTCGAGCCTCGTGGTCGGCACGACGGGCGCGACGACCACCACGATCTCGTCGGGCACGTCAGTGCCGCCGACCCAGACGACGGCGCCGCCACCTGGGCCGAGTCAGTAGCCGAGACGTTCGACCCGCTCCGGCCGCCGCTGCCAGTCCTGGTCGACGCGCACCCGCAACTCGAGGAAAGCGCCGGGCGGGAGCTGTTCGCGCACGCGAGTGCCGACCTCCTTCAGCACGCGCCCGCCCTTGCCGATCACCATGCCCTTCTGGCTCTCGCGCTCGACGACGATGTCGACCCGAATGCGCGGCCACTCCCACTCCGTGACGCGTGTCGCGATCGAGTACGGCAACTCGTCGCGCGTGACGGCCAATAGCTGCTCGCGCACCAGCTCGGCGACCCTTTGCTCCTCGGGCATGTCGGTGAACTCGTCGGCCGGGAAGTACATCGGGCCCTCGGGAAGGAGTTCGACGAGATGCTCGACGAGCGGCGGAATGCCTTCACCCGTCCGCGCTGATACCGGGAAGTAGGCCGCGGCATCGAGCTCGCCGGCAGCGGTCAACATCGCCAACACCTGATCCTTGCTGGCGGCGTCGATCTTGTTGACGATCACCACCGTCCTCGGTAAGTCGAGCCGGTCGGCGACCCACCGGTCGCCCTTGCCGAACGGCTGCGTGGCGTCGAGCACAAGACACGGCACGTCGACACCTTCGGTGCTGCCGAGCGCAGTGGCGTTGACCCGTTCCCCGAGCGCCGAGACGGCCTTGTGCAGGCCGGGGGTGTCGACGAACACAATCTGGGCGTCGTCACGCGTGTAGACGCCCATCACGCGATGTCGCGTGGTCTGCGGCTTGTCGGAGACGATGCTGATCTTGCGGCCCGTCACGGCGTTGACGATCGACGACTTCCCGACGTTCGGCCGCCCGAGCAGCGCGACGAATCCGGAGCGCAACTCGCGCATCAGCCAACGCCCGTCACGGCTGCACCTCGTGCAGCTCTCCGGTGTCGACGTCGTAGACGAAGCCGCGGACGTTGTCCTTGTGCGGCACGAACGGCGACATCTGGATCCTGCGGATCGATTGCTGCGTATCGACGAACGGATCGTCGAACGTCTCGAGCGCCCAGGCGGGCTTCACGCCGATCTCCGCCTCGAGCTCACGTTTGAAGTCGTCTTCGTCGACGCGCTGCATCCCGCAGTCGGTGTGGTGCAGGAGGACGATCTCACGCGTGCCGAGGAACCGTTGCGAGAGGCACAGCGAGCGGGTGACGTCCTCGGTGATGACGCCGCCGGCGTTGCGGATGATGTGCGCCTCGCCGTGGCGCAGGCCGAGCATCTCGAAGATGTTCATGCGCGAGTCCATGCAGGCGACGACGGCGAGCTTGCGCTGGGGCTGTACCGGCAGATGGCCGTCGGCGAACGCTGCCGCGTAGCTGGCGTTGTTGCGCAACAGCTCGTCGGCGTTGGGCAGCCATTCGTTCACGGCGTTCCCCGGCCACGCAGGCCGATGCTGGCCGCTCGCTCGCTAGCGCTCGCTCGCTCGCGCGGGAGCATCGTGCCCCACCAACTGCGGGTCGCCAGGATCATGGGTTGAACATAACGAATCACGTCGACGGCAGGCGCAAGGCGGAGGCTGTCAAGCTGGACGCATGCGACCGGGACTCGACCACGACGCGATCACCGAGCTCGTCACCGCATACGCGGAACGGCACCATTGCCCGACGGTGGCGTGGGGCGTCGTCGGCGACGACGTCCTTGCCGCCACCGGGTCGGTGGGCGACGTCGACGAGCACACCGTCTACCGGATCGCGTCGATGACGAAGTCGTTCTCGGCGGCGGCGACGCTGTGGCTCCGCGATGCCGGTGTGCTGAGGCTCGACGATCCGATCGGGTGGCATGCGCCAGAGCTCACGAACGTCCGCAGCCCGACCGCCGACGCGCCACCGATGACGATCCGCGACCTGCTGACGATGACGAGCGGGTTGGCCACTGACGACCCATGGGCGGACCGCCACCTCGACCTCACCGACGACGAGTTCGACGCGATCGTCGACCGTGGGCTGTTGTTCGCGGTGCCCACCGGGACGATCCACGAGTACTCCAACCTCGGGTACGCCGTGCTCGGACGCGTCGTCCAGCGCGCAAGTGGGCGAAGGATCCAGGACGTCGTGAGCGAGGAGTTGTTGCCGGCGCTGGGCATGCGCGCCACGACATGGACGCAGCCGCTGCACGGGGAGTGGGCGTCGCCTCTCGACTGGCGTGACGGAGGTTTCGTCGACGAGTTGCCGCCGCTCGCCGACGGGCTGATCGCGCCGATGGGCGGGATCTGGACGACGGTCGCCGACCTGGCGCGGTGGGTGACGTGGCTCGACGACGCTTACCCCGCGCGGGACGACCACGACGACGGCCCACTGTCGCGGGCGTCGCGACGGGAGATGCAGACGGCGCAGCGCTACGTGGGGTACAGGACCATGCGGGGCGTCCGCTGCGCGAGCGGCTACGGGTACGGCCTGCGTGTGATCGACGACCCCGAGCTGGGTGACGTCATCACGCACTCCGGCGGCGTGCCCGGGTACGGCTCGAACATGCGCTGGGTGCGCGGCCGGCGCACGGCGGTGATCGCGCTCTCGAACTCGACCTACGCACCCGTGACCGAGCTCACCGCACAGGTCCTCGATCTCGTGAGCGAACAAGGTTTCATCCCGGAAGCGACGCCGCCGAATGGGGAGCTCGTATCACGTGCGGCTCAGGAGCTGGTCGCGCTGCTCAACGAGTGGGACGACGGCAAGGCGGACGCGCTGTTCGCCGACAACGTTCAACTCGACGAAGCCTATGTGCGACGACGCGCGACAGCGAGGCAGTTCGCACCGGTCACGTTGGATCGAGTCGAAGTCCAGCGCGAGTCCTCCGGCACGGCGCATTGCACAGACACCAACGGTCAACACGTCGAAGTCAGCTTCTCCCTGGCGCCGATCCAGCCACCGAGCGTCCAGGAGTACGACATCAAGGTGTCTGACACCCGCCAGGGTGTCTGACACCGAGCGTTTCGTCGCGTCCATTAACGCCCAGGGGGTGTCACGCACGGCAGGCGGTGCCAGACACCGTCACAGGGGCAGGTTGCCTGTCGCCGCTTTCGTCGTGCCGTGGTCGCTGTACGCGGCGATCGTTCGTTGCGCGATCCGCATCTGGTGGATCTCGTCGGCGCCGTCCGCGAACCGGGCCCAGCGCGCCTGCTGCAGCATGTGCGCGAGCGGCGTGTCGGTCGAGTACCCGAGCGCGCCGTGGACCTGGATCGCGCGATCGATGATCCGCCAGAGACTGTTGGCGACGAAGTGCTTGGCCATGGACACGACCGCGGTGAACTCCATCCCGTGCTCGATCTGGTAGGCGGCGTGGAGCACCATCAGCTTGCACTGGTAGAGCTCGACCGCCGAATCGGCGATCAGCCACTGGATGCCCTGCTTCTCCGCGAGGATCGAGCCGTGGCTGTAACGCTCGAGTGAGCGCGCCACCATCATGTCGAGCGCCGTCTCGGCCTGGCCGATCCAGCGCATGCAGTGAGCGAGCCGCGCCGGGCCGAGCCGGTACTGGCCCAGCAGATGCCCCTGACCACGCCCGCCCAGCATGTTGGCGGCGGGCAGGCGCAGGTCCTCAATCAGGATCTCGCAGTGGTTGTGGCCTCCCGCCATCGTCTCGACGTCGCGGACGACCGTCCACCCTTCCGACGGCAGGTCGACGATGAAGCATGAATTGCCGGCCTGCGGGATCTCTGGATTCTCCTCCGTCTTCGCGACGAGCAGCGCGAACCGAGCACCGCGAGCGCCGGAGATGAACCACTTGTGACCATTGATCACCCACTCGTCGCCGTCGGGGTAGGCGAAGGTCTTGATCAACGTCGGGTCGGAGCCAGCGACCTCCGGTTCGGTCATCGCGAAGCACGAGCGCGCGGTGCCTTCGCACAGCGGGCGAAGGTACTTCTCCTTCTGCTCCTCGGTCGCCCAATGCAGCAGTGTGTGCTGGTTGCCCTCGTCCGGCGCTTGGGCGTTGAGAACGTACGGACCGATCGAGACCTTGGCCGCCTCCGCCGACACCGCCGCCATCGCCGTCGCGCCGAGCCCCATCCCGCCCCACTCGGGCGGCATGTGCGGCAGCCACAGCTGCCATTCCTCGCGTGCCTCCTTGCGCAGCCTGACGATCGTCTTGACGACCTCGGACCGTGTGTTCTGGTCGGTCGCGTCCCATTCGGGCCGCACCCGCTTGTCCATGAAGTCGCGGACCTTGAGGCGCACCTCGTCGACCTCGGGCGGGAACGAGAAATCGATCATGCGGCGAGTGTGGCACGCCCGGCCGGCTCGGCGAGTGGCGTGGCTAGCCTCACGGCGATGCCGACCTCGAGGCACTCGTGGGATCGCGACACGTTGCCGCGGGGCGCGGAGAAGAAGCAGGCGGTCCGGGACATGTTCGACGCGATCGCGCCCAGATACGACCTCGTCAACCGCGTGATGACGTTCCGACTCGACGTGCGATGGCGGCGGCGGACGGTGCGCGAGCTGGCCCTACCGCCGCGGTCGACCGTTCTCGATCTCGCATCTGGCACCGGTGATCTGTGCGTCGATCTGCGCAACGCCGATCATTGCCCGATCTCGATCGACCTGTCGTTCGGGATGCTCGCCGCCGACCATTCGGGAGCGCCGCGCGTGCAGGGCGACATCCTGCGACTGCCGTTCGCCGACGCGTCCGTCGACGGGGCGACGTGCGGGTTCGCTCTGCGAAACCTCACCGACCTCGGGGAGTTCTTCGACCAACTTGCGCGAGTCGTGCGACCCGGCGGTCGGATCGCGCTATTGGACGTCGGCATCCCGAGCAACAAGTTCATCCGCTGGGGCAACGACATCTACTTCGGCAAGGTGGTGCCCAAGATCGGCGCGCTTCTGTCCGACGGCGCCGCCTACCGGTATCTCCCGAAGAGCGTGGCGTACCTGCCCGAGCCGCACGAGATGGTTTCCATGCTCCAGCAGTCCGGTTTCACCCGGGTGGTGCATCAGGAGTTGTCGGGCGGCTTGACGCAGTTGCTGACGGCGACGTGCCGATGATCGCTCACACGACGCCGCTCGAGTCGGACCTCGACCTCAACGACGTTGCGCGTGGCGACGGTTACCTGTTCGTCCGCGAGGGGGTGGGTTTCGCGGGTCGTGGCGTTGCCGCGCGGGTGCCGATCGACGACGCCGTGGAGTTCCTCGACGGGATCACGCACGAAGACGAGGTTGGTGAGACGAACGGACCGATCGCGCTCGGAGCGCTGCCGTTCCTACCGGGCGCGGCGGCGATGCTGGTTGTGCCGTCGGTGGTCGTCGGCAAAGACACCGGCGGTCGAGCGTGGGTCACGCGGATCGACGGCGACGAGCAACCGCTCGCCGGCGGCGACGAGTCGCAGCCCGCCGCCGCGTCGTACACGTTGCGACCGCTGGTCGAGGTCGATCGCTACCTCGCCGCCGTCGCCGCCGCGCGGGACGCCGTCCGCGACGGGCGCATGGCGAAGGCGGTGATCGCCCGCCCGATCGCGGTCGAGTCGGACCAGCCGATCGACGTGCATGCCGTGCTGCGCCGACTCAAGGCCACGTTCGGCTCGAGCCACCGCTTCTCGATCGACGGCTTCATCGGCGCCTCGCCCGAACTCTTGGTCGAGATCGACGGCGACGTGGTGCGGAGCTTCCCGCTCGCCGGCACCACGCCGACGACCGGCGACCCTGATCTCGACGCCAAGCTCGCCGCCGAGCTGCAAGCCAGCCCTAAGAACCAGATCGAGCACCGCGCCGCGATCGAGATGGTGCGCGACACGCTGCTCCCCTACTGCAGCTATCTCGACTGGGCACCCGAACCTGAGATCGTGAAGGTCGCCAACGTCCAGCACCTCGGCTCGCGAGCCGAGGGCCGGCTCTCCAAGCCGGCGCCGACCGTGATCGAGCTCGTACGCGCGCTGCAACCGACGCCGGCCGTGGGCGGCTACCCGCGCGACGAAGCAGTCGATCTCATTACGTCGGTCGAAGGCTTCGAGCGCGGCCTCTACGGTGGCGCCGTCGGCTGGGTCGACGGCAGCGGCAACGGTCGCTGGGCAGTCTCGCTGCGCTGCGCCGAACTGTCGGAGGACCGCTGCACCGCGCGTCTCGTGGCAGGAGGAGGGATCGTCGCCGACAGTGATCCGAGAAGCGAACTGTCGGAGACACAGGCCAAGTTCCAAGCCATGCTCAGCGCGATCGTACGGCCGTAGTGTGCGACCGGGCCGCGGACATAGACGACTGGACATAGACGACTGGACATAGACGACTGGACCTAGACGACTGACACGGGGTCGCAGTTGCTGCCGCACAGCACGACGACCACCCGCTCGCCTGCTCGCAGCTTGACCGTTCCCGTCATCAACGCCGCGTAGGCGGCTGCTCCGCCGGGCTCGACCACCAACCTCAGGTCGTTCCAGAGCTGCTTCTGAGCTGCTCTGATGTCGTCGTCGGATACGAGCACTGCTTCGTCGACGAAGTGCCTCGAGATCGCCCATGCGATCTCGCCCAGCTGTGCTCCCAGGGAGTCGGCGGCGATGCCGCCGACCGTCACCGGAACCCGCTCCCCTGCCTGCAGTGCCGGCCTCAAGCACTGTGAGAGCTCTGGCTCGACGCTGACGATCTTCACCCGATTGCGGAACCACGCCGCCTGACCGGCTACGAACCCTCCTCCGCCGTTGGCCACCACCAGCGTGTCGAACTCGCCGAGCTGCTCCTCGAGCTCCTTGGCCATCGTGCCCTGGCCTGCGATGGTCTCGGCGTGGTCGTACGGATGCACCATCAGCGCACCCGTCTGAGCTTGGCGCTGTTCGACTTCGCGTTGGGCGTCGTCGTAGTAGCCGTCGATCACGGTCACGTCGGCGCCGAAGCGCTCGATGTTGGCCCGCTTGATCGCCGGCGATGTCGAAGGCACGAAGATCTCGACCCGCAACCCGAGCTGCTGACCCACGAAAGCCAGCGCCGCTCCGTGGTTGCCGCCGCTGGCCGCGAGCAATCCGGCCGCCGGCAGCGACGGCTCGGTAAGCACCCTGTTGAAAGCGCCACGCGGCTTGAACGACCCCGCGTGCTGCAGCAGTTCGAGCTTGAGCGTGGCGTCGCCGTGCTCGATCACAGGCGTGCGCCGCACGCGTCCACCAATTCGCTCGGCGGCGCGTTCGACGTCGTCGGGTGTCACCGGAATGTCGGCAGTGGACATTGTGCCCTGCTATCCGAGGGTTGCCGCGACGGCGGCGTTCAGCTCGTTGTGGACACGCACGTTCTCGGCGCGATCTGTGACAACCCGCGTCACGGATGGTCCCGGTCGGCCGATGGCCTCGACAAGCTCGTCGGCGCGCTCGACCGTCGCTGCGGGCACATGGTGAGCGGCCGCCATCGCCTCGATGTCTGTGTCGTGCGGTGTTCCGAACAGCTGCTCGAAGCGTTCGGCCGGCAACTGCGACGCCTGAGGTAGGAACGAGAAGATCCCGCCGCCACGGTTGTCGGCGACGACGATCCGCAGATCGACGCCGCGTTCGGTGATGGCCACCAGCGCGTTGGCATCGTGGACGAAGGCGATGTCGCCGACCCATACGAGCGTGGGGACGCCCTTCAACGCCCGACCCAGCGCGGTGGAAAGCGTGCCGTCGATGCCGTTGGCGCCGCGGTTGGCGTGGGCGCGGGCGCGAGCGCCGCCGAACCACTCGAGGTCGCGCACCGGCATCGAGGAGGCGACGACGAGCTCGGCCTCGCTGTCGAGGTTGTCGGCAAGCGCGCGCGCGACACCTGGCTCGGTGAGCTTGCGGCCGTCCAGGAACTCACTGATCGCGGCGTCGGCGCGCTGCTCGGCGTGCCGCCATCGCGCCATCCATGGCGTGCCGGTGGCGCCCTTCAGCGGCGCCAGGTCGTCCATGCAGCAGAAGCGAGCGACGTTGCGGTCGGGGTTGACGACACCCGGCCCGCCGACCTGCAAAAGCGGGGCTCCCGACGCCAACACCCACTGCGACAGCACTTTCGATGCGGGCGGCCGCCCAATCCGAACGACGACCTCTGGTGCGTGGTCGCGGGCGAACCCGCTGTGGCGGAGCAGGGAGTCGAAGGCCGACACGGCATGCTGGCTCTGGCGGCAGCCGGAGAGTGGATCGGCGAGCAACGGCCACCCGAGCCGCGCCGCAAGTCGGTCGACCGCACTCGGATCGACGCCCGACCGGCCGCCGACGACGATCACGCCGCGCTGGCGGTCGAGCTCGGCGGGCACTGGTCCGCTCATCGCGATTCCACGCGGCACCGGAAGCGGTGGCCCGATCGGTTCGGGCAACTCGTCGACCTCACCCAAGAGCGGCTCGCGGAAGGGCAGGTTGACGTGCACGGGCCCGGCGCTGGCTGCCGAGAACGCCCGCTGCGCGAGCGGCCGCCACGACGCCGGATCGGCTTCGTCGGGCATCGGTGCGTCGCAGAACCATCGCACCGAGCGGCCGTACAGCTCGATCTGGTCGATCGTCTGCGGCGCCCCGACTCCGCGCAACTCGGGCGGGCGGTCGGCGGTGAGCACCAGCATCGGCACTTCCGACAGACCGGCCTCGACCACCCCCGGATGCAGGTTGGCGGCAGCGGTGCCGCTCGTGCACAGCAGCACAGCAGGAACACCGTCGAGCCCGAGACCGAGGGCTACGAACGCAGCGGCGCGCTCGTCGTGCACGACATGGAGCGCGAGCTCCGACCGCGACGCCAGCGCCAGTGCCATCGGTGTGCTCCGGGACCCGGGGGCGATCACGGCGTGCCGCACGCCGCAACGGACCCACTCGTCGACCATCGTGGCGCACGCCGTGGCGTTCGCTCGGCCCACGTCCACACTCATGAATTACGACGATACGGGTCTAACGTCGAAGGCATGGTAGGCACGGCGACGCCGATCCACGTCGACATCTGGAGTGACGTCGTCTGCCCGTGGTGCTACATCGGGAAGCGGCGCTTCGAGCGGGCAGTCGAGCTACTCGCCGGCGAGGTCGAGATCAAGTACGTCTTCCGGGCGTACCAGCTCGACCCGACGGCCTCGATGGGCAAGTCGCAGCCGGTCGCCGAGGCGTACGCGAAAAAGTTCGGAGGCCCCGACCGGGCGCGGGCGATCATCGAACGCGTGACGTCGGTCGCGGCGGAGGAGGGGCTCGAGTTCCGACTCGATCGGGCGTTGCGCGCCAACACGCTGCTGGCCCACCGCTTGTTGTGGCTCGCCGAGCAGCCCGACTCACCCGCGCCACAACCCGCGCTCAAGGAGCGTCTGCTGCAGGCCTACTTCCACGACGGTCTGGACATCGGCGACCCTGAGATGCTGGCGACATGCTCGGCTGAGATCGGTTTCGACCGTGAAGCCGTCGTCGCCTTCCTGGATTCGGACGCCGGTCTGCGCCAGGTGCGCGCCGAGATCGAGCAGGCGATCGACTACGGCATCACCGGCGTGCCGGCGTTCGTGATCAACGGCCGCTGGTCGATCCCCGGGGCCCAGGACACCGACACGTTCGTCAACGTCTTGCGCAAACTGAAGGACAGCATCATCGTCGAGTCCGCACCGGTCTGCGAAGACGACATCTGCGATGCCTGAACAGCGGCTGGTCTTCCTCCACGGCTTCACGCAGACGCACCACCACTGGCACCGCTGCGCGAGCCTGATCGATCGAACGCTCGGCGACGACCCGACACTCGTGTTCGTCGACCTGCCTGGACACGGCCTCAGCAGCGGCGACCGACTCACGATCGAGCAGGCCGCGCTAGAGATGGTGGCACTTGCCGGCGAGGGCACGTACATCGGTTACTCCATGGGGGCACGCCACGCGCTCGCGGCGGCCTGCGTGGGCGCGCCCGAGATCGAGCGGCT
>DASQTR010000351.1:0-3333 GCA_035641795.1 Ilumatobacter sp. | reverse complement strand
GTTCGTCATGTGGAGCCCCTGGTAACTTAGATGCGAGACCCGTGAGTCGCCCAGAAACGGTCGCGTATCCGGCTTTTCAACACCTTCCCCACGGCGCTACGCGGGAGCTCCGACCAGAACTCGACGTGCTTGGGTGTCTTGAGCGGACCGAGTCGAGCACGACACAGCCGTACGATCTCCTCGGCAGAGACGCTCGCTTGAGCCTTGAGCTCCACGACGGCGGTGACCGCTTCGCCCCACTTGTCATCGGGAATGCCGACCACCGCGCAGTCGCGCACGCCCTCATGGCTCCAGATGATCTGCTCGATCTCGGACGGAAAGATGTTGTAGCCACCCGAGATAATCATGTCCTTGGCGCGATCGACGATGTAGTAGTAGCCCTCTGCGTCGCGATAACCGAGATCGCCCGTGTGGTGCCAGCCATGCATTGAAGCCTCGCGTGTCGCGTCGGGGTCCTCGTAATAGCCCAGCATCACGTTGCCGCCACGCACGACGATCTCACCGGTCTCACCATCGTCGAGCAGTCGCCCGTCGGGACCCATGATCGCGAGCCTGACGAAGGGCGCCGGGCGCCCGCAACTCGCGAGGCGTCGGTCGTCCGCGAGATCGGCCCCGGAATAGTGTTCTTCTGGGCGAAGTACCGTGCACAACATGATCGCCTCCATCTGACCGAAGCCGTGCACCATCACTGGTCCGAACAGACGTAAGGCTTCACGCAGTTTTCTGACCGCCATCGGCGCAGCTCCGTACAGCAGGTAGCGCAGCGACGGGAACGACATCCTCGAGATTTCCGGATCCGCCAGCATGTTGTAGATCACGGTGGGTGGCAGGAAGAGATCGGTAATCTCCCACCGTCGAATCGCATCGGCGACGGCTCGCGCTTGTGCGTTCTCGATGACGAACGTCGTGCCGCCGCGCACGAACATCGGCAGGCACATCAGGCCAGCCGCATGCGTCATGGGTGCCGCGACGAGATAACGAGGCGGCGAGGCCGCCGGCATTGTCGCGAGATGATTCGCGACATAGGTCTCGAGTCCCCGGTGACTCTGCATGATGCCCTTTGGGCGGCCGGTCGTACCGCCGGTCGCCATGATCGCCGCGAGATCTTCTCGTCCAGCCGCGGGCAGGTCGATCCAGTCTTCGGGCTGTGCGTTCCAGCTGTCGAGCGCAGGCACGTCCGCAAACGCCCGGTCGACGCCAACGATGATCTTGAGTCGCGTCAGCCGAGCGCGCAGCGTCGGGACCGCGGCTTCGAACTCCGAGTGCAGGAACAATACTTCGCACTCGAACCGCGCCAGCAGTTGAACGATATCCTCGAGCGAATATTTCGGATTGATTGGCAGCCATACAAGGTGGGCGCGCATCAGCCCCATCACGCACAGGAACCCTTCCGGACGGTTCGGACTCAAGACGGCTGCTTTAGCGCCCGATGCGATGCCGTCACGAAATAGTGCGGCAGCGATGCTGCGGCTCTGATGGCGTGAATCCGCGTAGCTCCAACGACGCTCGCCCATGACGAAGCAGTCCGCGGCCGGGGCGAGGTCCGCGCCACGATCGAGATAGTCCACGATTTCCACGGGTGTCTTCTGGCCGATCAGTGATCGAGGCGCTGCGCCCATTGCGGTGCGCCGAGACCCGGTACCTTCGCGACGAAGTTGCGCACCCAGGCTGCAGCAGCGTGATCAACCCCCTTGACCCAGCGGCGCTTGAGCGGGTCGGCTACTGAGACCTGGAACTCGCCGACCTGATCGATCGCCATTCGCAGCGTCTCTCCGTCCTGGATCGGGCCGAGGCCCTGATGGTTGACGCCGAGCGCAAGCACGTCGCCGGGCTCGAGCGTGGAGATGGCCGACGCAGCCGCGATCATCGCGGCGACCGGCGCGGCCAGATCGCTCATCGGATAATCGTGACGCAGCGCCCCGTCGACCCAGAGCTTGACGTGCAGCGTGTGCGGATCAGGAATATCGCCGGCGGTCGTGATCCACGGTCCCATTGGACCGAACGTGTCGTACGACTTGTCTTGGAACGACGTGCCCGGCCCGACGCCACGAGCTGAACAATCGAGGAAGCATGTGTAGCCAAACACGTGCTTCATCGCATTGGAGGCGGAGACGGCCTTGGCCCGGCTGCCGATCACTACTGCGAGTTCGGCTTCGTGATGAAACACGGCAGCGTTGACTGCGCTCAGCTCGACGACGTCGTCGGGGCCAATGACACTGTCGGGTGACTTCAGGAAAAATGTTGGCGAAGTCGTCGCGTCCGGCAAGCCTTCCCGAAATGACAACTGCGCGCAGACGAGCTTGCCGGGCCGCGGTACCGGAGCCCGCAGCCTGACATCGGCGAGTCGATGATGAGGCCGAGCGTGTAGAGCCTCGGCAACAACGGCGCGGTAGTGCTCCCAGCCTTCGATCAGGGCGTTCATCCGCACCTGATAGGGCAGCGCGGCGATGTCGGGGAGAGCCGATGACAGGTCGACCACGCCGTTGTCGGTGATCACCGCGGGCCGGTAGTCGTCAATCAGTGCGAGCTTCACGCGTAATCTCCTTGCAACGATCAGCCCTCATCGGGGCGCGGGGTCACCGAACGAGAGTTCGACCGTGCGCGCGGCAAATCGCCATTCCGAGCCAAGGCGCACGTATTCGTCTCGGTAGTCCACGCACACGGTTGGCTCGGTGATGCCCGCGTCCGTGTGGTGGCGAAGCACGAGCAGATGCCCGCGCCCACGCGCATGTGTTTCGTCCAACACTTCGACCTGTGGATTCATGCACAGATGGCGCACGATCGTGGTTGTGGGGCGGACACGCAGGACATCGCCGATCTCTCTCGCGGATTGCAGAACCCGGCCCGGCCGTGAGAATCGCGCGTCTGGAGCGAACAACGCCTCGTAGCGTTCGAAGTCGTTGGTGTCGCCGTGCGTGCAGAATGCGTAGCAGAGTCGCTGGCAGGCGGCCTCGATCGCCATGCGTTGCGACTCCTGCATCAGGAGGCACTCGCATCGCTTGATGCAGCGCTCCGAACATTGTTGTTCGGTACGCGGACGCCCTTCATCCATTGGGCCAACGTCGCGTGCGCCGTGGCACGCTGGCGTGTTCTGATCTCGTCGATGTGCGGCGGGTCCGCAGAAACTTCGATCTGCAGCCCGTCGGGGTCGGTGACGTAGATTGAGTAGGTGTACCCGTGATCGGCTTCCCAGACGGCGTGCCCCGCGTTCTCGAGTCGGACTTTGAGCTCACGTTGACGCTCGCGATCGATTTCGAGTGCGAGATGCACGAAAAGGGTTTGCGGTTGCGCCTTGTACCGCGCTTGGTGCGCGGGGTCGGCAAAGTTGAAAAA
>DASQTR010000350.1:0-5699 GCA_035641795.1 Ilumatobacter sp. | reverse complement strand
CACGTCGAGTTGGGGTTCCGGGTCACGCCGAGGAGGTCGACCCGACGGGAGCCGAGGTGGATCGTGAACAGGACGTACAGCGTCCCGAGCCAGACCGCCTCGACGGTGAAGAAGTCAAGGGCCAGCATTCCCTGGGCTTGCGAACGAAGGAACTCGCGCCAGGTCGGCCCGTCTCGCCGGGGAGCAGGCCCGAGCCCGTTCGCACGCAGCAGCGTGCGAATCTTGGTCGCCGAGACCCGGATACCGAGCTTGGCGAGCTCACCCCGGATCCTGATGCAGCCCCACCGGGGATTCTCCCTCCCCATCCGCAGGATGAGCTCTTGAACCACGTCGGAGATCGGCGGCCTGCCTCCGGTCGATCTCCGACGGAAGGTCCACTTGTTCCGGACGAGCTCCCGGTGCCACCGAAGGAGCGTCTTCGGGCTGACCAGGAACGAGGACCACCGCGCCCGAGGGAGGACCCTGCTGATCGCGGCCATGAAAACCCGGTCGCGACGGCGAAGCTGCGGCCTGCCCACCTGGCGCGTGAGGACGTTCAGCTGATGGCGAAGGACCACCAGCTCCACCTCGGTGTTCATCTGTTCGTTGGAAGATCCAGCGATCCACCCGAGCACACGGCGCAGCAACAAATAGACGAGAGCGAAGAGCACGAACCGAACCTCCCGGGAGAAGAAGGCCCGATCCTACGAACGCCCTGGTCGGCGTAAGGATCAGTGGTTTGCGTGCCCTTCACGCAAGGCGCACGACAGTTACCGGCATCATCACGGTGGTAGTCATCGTAACTATCGTCTACATGATGCGATGAAGCCGACCGTATTAGCGCGCGGTCCGCCGCTGGAAGAGAAACGCAAGGGTCGCAGGGCGCGCCGGACCCTGCGACCGACATTACTCCCTGGGACCGTCGAGTTACCCTGATCTGATGGAGCCGGAGACGCGGTACGCGTCAGTGGATCGTGCACGCGTCGCGTACCAGGTGATCGGTGAGGGACCGCCCGACCTTGTGATTACTGCCGGAACCTTCGGCAGCGTGGATCTCGGGTGGGAGGACCCGATGGTCGCTGCGTGGAACCGGCGCCTCGCCTCGTTCGCACGCCTCATCCTCTTCGACCGCCGAGGCTCCGGCGCGTCCGATCCTCTTCCGATTGACGATCTTCCCTCTTGGGAGTCGTACATCGAGGAGTTGACGGCGGTCATGGACGCCGCCGGAGAGGATCCAAGAGGTCCGCGACCGCATTGAGGCGACGTGGGGAACCGAGGAGCAGGCCGAGATGCAGGTGCCGAGCCGCGCCACCGATCCGCGCTTTCGTCGGTGGTTCGCCAGGTACACCCGGAGCATCGCGGGCCCGACGGCGGTGAGCGCCTACATGAGGGCAATGATTCACACGGATGCCCGATCGGTCCTTTCTTCGATCGGGGTGCCGACGTTGATCCTGCACCGCGTGGACTATCCGTGGTTCAGGATCGAGCACGGGCGGTACCTGGCCCAGCAAATCGAAGGTGCAAAGCTCGTCGAGCTCCCCGGAGCCGATGGGCCTTTGCCCTGGGAACACGCCGAGGTAGGTCTCGACGCGATTGAGGAGTTCCTCACCGGGACGCTCCGTGGTCCAGATAGGACCAGAGCCGTCATGACGCTGCTGTTCACCGACATCGTTCGCTCCACTCAGCGCGCAACGGAGCTCGGCGATGAACGGTGGAGGGAGCTCCTGACGCTCCACGACGACGCAGCTCATCGTGTGACTACCGCGTTCGGCGGTCAGGTAATCAAAACAACGGGTGACGGCATCCTCGCATCGTTCGACGGCCCTCGACGCGCGATCCGCGCCGCCGCAGCCCTGCGTCAGGATCTCCGTCGATTCGAGCTCGAGATTCGCGTCGGGATCCACACCGGAGAGGTGGAGAAGAGAGGTGTCGACGTGAGCGGGATTGCGGTCCACATCGCGGCTCGCGTGATGGCAGCTGCTAAGGAAGGCGAGATCCTCATATCTCGAACGGTCAAGGATCTGATTGCGGGTTCTGAGATTGAGTTGAACGAGCGAGGTGAGCACCAGCTTAAGGGCGTTCCGGGTGACTGGCTTCTTTACGCGGTCCTAGCTAACTGACCGCAACCCTCTCGCTGTCTCATTTGGTGACCGGCCCGGGCGCTCGTGGTCGAAGATCGACGAGTTGGGCTTCGACGCTGCGGGGACGGCGGCAGCTCGTTCGCCAAGGGCGGCCGGCACAGAGAGAGACGCTCACAAGCACCGATTCCACTCCGGAAGGAGGTCCGCACGACCGCACGTCGGCGACGAGCTGCTCATTCAGGGTCCACGGCAAGTCTCAGGCACATACGCATCCGCATTCTCGACGACCTCGAGAACGTCCTTGCTCGCTTCCCGGAGGATCCGGCCTACCCCCGGCGCGTGCGGGATCGCCGCTGAACGGGTGATCCGGCAGGACGATGCTACGGTCGTGCGGTCAACCTCGCATCGCGACTGTCCGGAAGAGCGGGCCGGCCAGACGCTCGTGACCGACGACGTGATCCGCGCGGGGGTAGCGAGAGGACATCGCGTTTCGTGCACTCGGAACCGTCGAGCGCAAGGGCATCGGCGCACCGATCCGGCCCCCACGAGCCCGTCAGGATCGCTGCGAAGTGGCTGTGGTGAGCAGTACGGCCGGGAATGTGCACTCCGAACTCGTGGTGATCGGTGCGGGTCCCTATGGACGAGAGAGCGGCGGCACAGGCCGCATACCTAAGAGGCATTGCGTTCCACACGCCGTTCCTGGAGCGCGGCAAGCAGGGCACCTCCATGCTCCACGGCTTCGGGGAAACCCATCGACGACCCACGCTCGAAAGCGCTGTCGAAGTCCTCCCCTAACCGAAGTCGACCGACTTCGATCAATCGATCTAACCTGGCAGCGGCTGGGGGTGGGACCCGCGTTCCCATCGATGATCGAATGGCGGCGGTCGCTCCCAAGATGGAAACGGAATCTCCCACGTAGTCCGCAGCAAGCCCGAGTTCTGCGATTACTTCGAGCGTCAAGATGGTGGATCCGATGTGCCGCGCCCCAGCGAGGTGCTCGAGAGATGCACCAATCAGTTCGTAGGCCCCTTCGTTATCGCCGCGGCTCATTCGGAACTGGGCAAGGGCGCTTTCGGCGGTCCCAATGTCTACCTCGGACTGGATCTTCTGAGCCCCCTCCAGGGCCTGTCGGAAAATCTCGTCAGACTCGTCGAACTGACGGGTGATCGCCTGCGCCCAGCACACCGCCGCAAGCCCGGTGGTCCTACCCACCTCGTCGCCGATCTTCTCGAAAGCAGCAATCCCACGCCGAATGGTGTCGGTGCCTTCTTGAATCGAGGTCGTGAGCGCGCGCACGAGCCCGATCCCAACGTCCGCGTACGCAAGGCTACGCCTGTCCCCGGCCTCCCGAGCGACTTTCGCAGCCTCAAGGAATGCGGGCACCGCGAATTCGTAGTCGCCCGACCAGATCGCGAAGAGGGCCTTGGTCGCCAGAGCGCGAGCGCGAGCTTCCTGGCTGATGCTCGACGCGGCCAAGCAACGATCCGCCCAGAGCCTTCCTTCCTTCAGGTAGCCGCGCATCCACCAGAACCACCACGACTCCCAGATAGCGTTGGCCACCGAATCCACATCGCCGCGCTCGAGTAACCACTCGAACGTGCCCCGCATGTTGTCTAGTTCGACCTCCATCCTGTCTAACGCGATGCCATGACGACCACCGCTTCGATCGACCTCCTCGGCCAGCCGCAGGAACGCGCGCGCGTGACGAGAGAGCACCCCCTCCCGCTGCGGACTTTCCTGCAGGCGCTCCCATGCAAACTGGCGGATCATGGTGAGCATCGAGAAGCGCGCTCCGTGCTCCGCCTGAACGTCTGCGCGCAGCATGCTCTGCTCCGTCAAAGACGCGACCCCCAACAAGAGGTCAGTCTCTATCTCGCACACTTGCTCCGCCGACTCGAGGGTAAACCCGCCCTGGAAGACGCTCAGTTGCGCGAAGAGTTCCTTCGTTGGTTCTTCGAGCAGTTCGTAACTCCACGCGATCGTGTCGTTAAGCCGCTGATGGCGTCGAGGCATGTCGCGGAGCCCGCCACGCAGATCGGTGAGCCGGACGCGCAATCGGTCAAGGAGCATCTCGGGCGTCAGCACTCTGATCATCGCCGCAGCCAGTTCGATCGCCAAGGGAAGCCCGTCCAGCTGACGGCAGATCTCCACCACCGCGGCCGCTGATTCGTCGTTGATCTCGAAGTTAGGCCTCACAGCTCGCGCGGATTGGACGAACAGTTGAATCGCGGAGTACTCGCTGAGACGGTTACTCGAGACGACCTGGGACGGAACCGCGAGTGGCAGTACCTCGAACTCGTGCTCGCCGAGTAGTCGAAGCGGCGCTCGACTCGTCACGATGATCTTCAACCGCGCGCAGGCCGACAGCAGCTCTGCCACGATCGGGGCGCCCGTGATCACCTGCTCGAAGTTGTCCAGGACGAGAAGCCCTCGTCCGTCACGGATGAAGTCCTTGATGGCCGGGATCGCCGGGACCGCGTCGCTCGTCGCGACCTCGAGAGCAGCAGCAATCGTGTCCCCGATCAATTGCGGCTCGCGAAGCGACGCCAGCGGCACGAAGAACGTTCCGTCGGGGAGGTCGGTGGCGAGGCGTCGCGCCGCCTCGATCGCTAACCGGGTCTTCCCGATCCCGCCGGGGCCGATGAGGGTCAGGAGCCTGACGTCATCTCCTTTGAGTTGAGTCGTGATCTCTGCCACTTCGACCTCGCGTCCCAGGAAGGCCGTTGGCGGGACGGGCAGCGGCGCGGCTGCCGTGCGCTCCTTGATGGAAGCTTCAGCGTCTGCGCCGTGGAAGCGCTCGGTAAGGAGGACGATCAGATCGTCTTTCAACAGTGCTTCCAGTTCGCCCGCAGAGCCAAATGGCTTGTAGGACAGGCCATCCTCGCGGACTCGATGCAGGAATTCGTCCAACTTCGGTTCGCGCTCGACATCGACTTGGATGTAAACGAGACGGGGCTTGTTCCTCGACAGATTGAACTCGTCCTCCAGCCCCGACACGACCATCCCGGGCGCGGTCCATCCATAGCGCTTCGAGTAGATGCCGACGAAGACATCGCTTTGTTCGACGTAGGCTCGATAGAGCGCGCGTGGCGGATGTGGTCTTGCACCGGCCTCGAACATGACCGGGGTGAGTCGCAGCGACTCGATCGACCGTCTAGCTGCAGCTCGTTCCTCGGACAGGTCAAGGGTGGAGGATATGAACACGCGGAGGCGCCGATCTGGCGTGAGGATCATGCACTAACGCTAGAGCCTGTGCCTTCCTGCATCAAAGCAGCACGTGGTTGGTCACACGGCGAATCGGGCGTTTGCGACCCCTACAGTCGCCACTCCCCGGTCGACCGGTCGAGGATCGCGGCGCGGTACACAGCAGGTCCCTCGGAGCCCCGGTGGCCACGAGCCAGAGGCCGAACGCCGCCACCATAAGACCGACCGTGTTGCCGTCCAGCGCTCCAATCAGGAGTGCGCCAGCGGCGAAAACGCCGACCCCGACCACGAGCCGGATCGCGCGGTCGAGAGGGGATCTCGTTCCCGCGGATCATCTCGGGTCCCCACTACTCCGATGCTTCGCCGACGATCCGGTGGTAGCGCTTCGCAGCGGCACGACAGGGGCCGAACGTCCCACCCCCGACTGGACCTATG
>DASQTR010000349.1:0-5987 GCA_035641795.1 Ilumatobacter sp. | reverse complement strand
GTGGCAGCGCCACCGAGCTACGCGGCGCCGGCTCAGACGGCGTCCACCGGCTGGGCGCGATTCGGCCACTTCGCCCCGGGCGCGGGCCCCGTCGACGTGCTCGTCGACGGCGAACTGTTCGCCACCGACATCACCTTCAAGACCGCGACCGAGTACGCGCAGCTGCCGAGCGGCGTGCACGCCTTCGAGCTGGTCCCTGCCGGAGCGGACGGTCCAGTGGCGTTGCAAACGACCGTTGGCGTGCCCGATGGCGGCGCGGTGACCGTCGCCGCTGTCACGACGCGGGACGGGTTGAGCCCGCGAGTGTTCGACGACGCGCTGATGATGCCGCAGCAAGGACGCTCTCTGGTTCGGTTCATTCACGCCGCGCCGGAAGCCCCGGCCGTCGACATCTCAGTCGTCGGAGGACCGGTCCTGGCGGCAGCGGTTCCGTACCCGGGCGCGACCGAGTATCTCGACGTCGCCCCCGGCGCCTACGACGTGCAGGTCACCGATTCCACCACCGCGCAGGTGGTCCTCGAGGTACAAGGTTGGACGATCGAGCCAGGTGTGCAGGCCACGATCGTGATCGTCGCCGGCGCCGACGGCCAGCTCGACGTCGCTCCTCTGGTCGATACAGCATCGGCCGCAGTCGTGCCAGTCGGCGGTGTGCAGACCGGTTACGGCGGTATGGCGGGCCAGGATCGGAGCACCCCGATCATCAGCGCAACACTCGCTTGGATATTGCTCGCCTCGCTAGGTCTTGGCGTGGTCGCCCTAGCGGCTGTCGCCGAGCGTCGCCGAGCGTGCCAGTCGTTGTGAGCCACAGTGCGGGCTCGTTCGCCATCGCGGCGGCGGTGCTCGCGCTAGCCGGGTGTGGTGGCGCGAGCGGCCGTTCATCGGCGGCACCCAACGCGCTCACAGCGGTATCCGCCGCGACCGCGCCTGCCGCGCACCCGATCGGCGCCGAATCGGGTCCTCTTGCCACGAACAGGCCACGGTCGACAAACGCTTCGACGCCTAAGGCGCGCCCCACCACGTTGCCCATTTCGACGAGTTCGCCCACCAGAGCGCCGGCGAGTACGACCCTCGCTCCCGCGGTTCGGTCCGGTGAAAACGTCTCGTCCAGCCCCTCGGTCGGCGACCCGATCGGGATTTCAATTCCCGATCTCGGCGTCGACAACGCGATCGTGCCCACAGGAGTGCTCGAGGACGGGTCGGTTGCGGTTCCGCCGGATGCGTCGATCGCGGGGTGGTTCGAGCCGGGTCCGCGTCCCGGCGAGCGCGGCCCGGCCGTGATCACCGGTCACGTCGACTCGCGCCACAGCGGTCCGGGCGTCTTCTACCGCCTACGCGATCTGCAGGTCGGCACCACTGTGACGGTCGAGACGACCACCGGCCCGATCGACTTCGTCGTCAGGTCGGTCGAGCAGTTTCCCAAGGACCGGTTCCCGACAGCGTTGGTGTACGGACCGGTGCCCGAGCCGGCGCTGCGACTGATCACATGTGGCGGTTCGTTCGACTATGACACGCGTCATTACCGCGAGAACGTTGTCGCCTTTCTTGTGCTGGCGGACTCCGCATGAAAACTTCGTGGCCTCGGCTGTCTCGGTCCGACGCGGCTCCGACGGTGGCGATGATCGCGTCGGTCGTCGTCACGTCAGCACTTCTGGTGGCGCCGTTCGGGGGTGGGAGTGACACCCCCGACGCGGCGTTGCCGCGATCGACACAGATGGTCATACAGCCGGAGCCCATCACGACAGCCGTGTCCGCCACCCCAACCACGAAGCCTGTGCCGGTGACGCCGTCGACGAGTTTGCCGTCGCCCTCGACGACCGAGCGGGTTGCGTCACTTGGGCCCGCGCCACAGCCGTCGATCACGACTCCGAACGCTCCACCCGAGACGCCGATGCGACCGGCGACAGCTGTCCAGGAGATTCAGACCGTACCGCCGATTCGCGACTTACTGCTCGTAGTCGGCGACCGCCTCGAGGCCACCGATGCCGCTGGCGCGGTGCAGCTGGACGCCACTGATCTGGAGGCCACCGTGCGGGTCATCGGCCCGGCCGCCGATCCACCGATCGAACAGGTCGATTTCTTGGCCTGGGATGACGGGAACATCGATCCTGAACGCACGCTGGAGTCGGTCACCGGGCCCACAGTGCAGGTGGGATTGGAGATCCGAATCAGGGTCGTCGTCGAGCTCGGTGACGGCGTGCCTCTCGGGGACGAGGTCGTGCTTCGATCCGAACAAGTCGGCCAGATTCGCGTCCCGGTTGGCCTGCCGACGTGGGTGATCAGTGCGCGAGCGGTCCGCGAGAACGGCGAGCTGATCCCGCAGAGCGTCACGTACCAGGCAGTCGCAGTGATAAGCGATAACGGGTTGGTCGCCGTGGAGGCGACGAACCTGCGCCCCACCCCCGAAGCGCTGTGGACGATCGAGGCCAAGTGACTGTTCGCATCCGTGCCGTGCGTCGCGGTCGCGTCGTGAGGTAGGCCATGCGCGGTTACGGGGTTGAGTGGAGGCACGTAGGTTGCGTCGGGCCCAGGGCAACGTCCACTCAGGCGTCGGTGCTGGCCCGTGTGACCGAGCTCGAGTTGCCCGTAACATCGCCTGACGATGTCTCGAACCGACCGAGTCTCGAGACTGATCCAGGCACCGTTGGCTGACGTGTTCAGCGCGTTGCTGGATCGCACGGCGCTCGAAGCGTGGCTGCCGCCCGATGGCATGTCGGCGCAGTTCGAGCAATTCGATCCTACGCCAGGCGGCTCCTACCGGTTGGTCCTCACCTACGCAAACCCGATGGGCACGGCAAAGAGCTCCCCGGACTCCGACATCGTCGAGGCGCGCTACATCGACATCGTTCACAACGATCGGGTCGTCCAAGCAATCGATTTCGTCTCGGACGACCCGGCCTTCGCGGGAACGATGAGGATGACCTGGGCCGTTCGCGCGGTCGACGGCGCAACGCTCGTGGAGTTCATCGCAGATCATGTGCCCGACGGCATCTC
The DNA here is from genome assembly GCA_035641795.1 of Ilumatobacter sp. Classification (GTDB taxonomy): domain Bacteria; phylum Actinomycetota; class Acidimicrobiia; order Acidimicrobiales; family Ilumatobacteraceae; genus Ilumatobacter. Next base: position 2,996 of record DASQTR010000349.1, on the reverse strand, counting down.
TGCCGAGGATCACGCCGCCGGAATGGCGTCGTCCTTGGCGCACCTCGCCAGCTATCTGGAGCCGCCGAGTTAGCTTCCGCTGCCGACCGAAGAGCCGGCGGCTGCAGAAACATCTCCGGCCGTGGACTGCTCACGCGGGGTCACAGCCAACAATACCGAATCGAATTCGACCGTGGAGCTGAGGGGAATCGAACCCCTGGCCTCGACAGTGCGATTGTCGCGCTCTACCAACTGAGCTACAGCCCCGTAGCGGTTGGGGATTGTACCCGGCGACGCTTGTCAACCGGCGGAGCGGTTAGCGCTGCATCCAGTCCTGTGGCCACGCTGTGGCCTCGCGCTGGCGCGCCTGCGACAGCAGGTACAGGTAGCCGCACAGGGTCAGGAACGCCGCCGCGAACAGGTAGCCCATGATGGGCTCCTTGGTAGTGGCGGCGAGGAATAGCGTGCTGCCGGCCGCGAGCACCAGCATGAACAGCATGTTAGAGCGGCGGCGACGGACCACCTCGGCGGCGGCCATCGCGTGCCGCGAGACGTGCGCCTGGCGGTGCCCCATCTGACGCGGACGCGGTTGGCCGCCAGTCGGGTCGCCGTGCGTACGGCGGCGAGGGGCGGCTTCGCGAACGGGGGCCAAGGCGGCGCTGGCGGCGCGTGCGCCGTGGGCACGTGTGCCACCGCTCGTGCGGCGCAGTTGGGCGGCCTGCATGCCGGGACGGCCACCGGCCGCAGGGCGCTGGAGCGGCGACGGTGCCAGTGGCCGCGCCATGCCGCGCATCGGACCGCTCGCCCGTGACGGCACCGTGCTCTGCAAGCGATTGAGTTGCCGACGGAAATCGGTGACCGAAGAGTTGGGTCGATTCTCGATGCGAGAACGCACGAGCGGCGGGATCAACACCGCCGCCCACGCGGCAGCGACGACCAGCAGGACGAGTTCGCCCATTTTTCAGAACCCTTCGTTCACGATGTAGATCCGGGGCATGTCGAAGTCGTACCGGCCCGGGGCCGAGAACAACGTTTCATTACGATCGTACGACATTCGTAACGTACCCAGCAACATTAGCGGTGTCTGCGGTCACATGCGCGCCACGTCGTCGCCCGCCAGCGCCGACCCGAGCGTCATGCTTCCCGGCGGTACGTACCGGAGCGACCGCCCGTCTTCTCCCATAGCGCGAGCTCGCCGATCGTCATGCCGCGGTCGGCTGACTTGCACATGTCGTAGATCGTGAGCGCCGCCGTCGCGCAGGCGTGCAGCGCCTCCATCTCCACGCCCGTGCGATCGACGGTCTCGACGTAGACCTCCACGACGACGTGGTCGTCACCGATGTCGAACGTCACGGAGACGGATCCGACGAGTAGCGGGTGGCAGAGCGGGATCATGTCCGCCGTGCGCTTGGCGGCCTGGATACCGGCGATTCGTGCCACGGCGAGCACGTCGCCCTTCTTCACCTCACGATTGGCGATCGCGATCGTGGTCTCGGGCTTCATGAACACCTTGCAGCGCGCCACCGCGCGGCGGTGGGTCGGCTCCTTCGGGGTGACGTCGACCATGCGCGCGTGGCCGAGCGGGTCGAGGTGCGTGAACTGCAGGTCGCTCACCGGCTCAACCGTACTTCGAATGCGCAGCGCTCACGTTGCCGTGTGCACCGGTCCGGTTTCGACGACCTCGAAGTTCGATCCCGAGATCGCCTTCAACTGGTTGAGATCATCGTCGTTCCAGCCCGCGCTCGGCGCGCCCTGGAAGTACCAGTTCGACCCGTTGTCGGCGACGATCACCCCGTAGCGCTGCATCGCCACTGCGATCACGAGCGCCTGGCCCGTCAGCTGCGATGTGTCGAATGAGGCCTTGAGCCGTAGCCGCATGCCCATCGGCGGCAGGCTGGCGTCGTTGCTCGACGACGCGAAGTGGGTCGCTGGGAGGATGTACCCGCGCTGCGTCCGGGAGAACGTCACGCGGATCGCGTGGCGGATCGCCCCCGCCGCCACGTCCTCGTATCGCACGAGCCCCGGCAGGATCGGGAGGCCGGCGGCGTCGGCGCTCGTCCAGCCCAGTGGACGCAGTGCGTTCGAGCGCAGGTCGAAGCGGGCGCCGCTGTCGGCCTGCCATCCGGCACCGGAGCGGAAGGCGCGGTAGAGCTCGAACACATCGCACGTGCCGGCGCGCAGCACGAGCACGTGACGATCGCCGTTCGAGCCGGCGCCTCCCTCGACCGGTGCGTCGAGCGGCACAGGAAACGGACCCGGATCACTCTCGTCGCCGTATGCCGTGTATGTGATCGGCACGAGCGGCTGGCCCTCCGGGACGACGACGAAGGGAATGCCGTAATCGGGGTTCTCACCGAAGTCGGGGTGGAGGCGCGTGCCGCCGCTGCTCTGGATCGACGAGATGATCGCCGGCGAGTTGGCGTGCAGCGGGGCCTGTGAGATGTCCTGGTTCCACGCGTTGTCGGCCGGCAACACGGGGCAACCCCCGACGACCGGGCTGGACGGCGGGATCCGATCCGCAGTTTCGGACGCGCCCCCCGGCTGATCGATCGTGGTGACTGCGGCGCCGGCCGCGGTCCCGATGGCGAGCGCGCCGACCAGTACCGCAACGCAGGCGGCGCGGCGGCTCACCCGCCGATCTGGCTCATGCTGCGGGTGGGGCGGATGAAGTTCACCTGGTTGATCTGGTGCCCCGCCCACTTGCTGCCCACCGCCGCCTCGATGCATGCCTCTATATCGGCATCGGAAGCACCGTTCCGCAGCAACTCGCGCAGATCGAACTCGTCGGTCGCGAACAGGCAGGTGCGGAATTGGCCGTCGGCGGTGAGGCGCACGCGGTCGCAGTCACCGCAGAACGGTTTGGTGACGGTCGGGATGACGCCGACGACGCCGGCGCCGTCGACGTAACGCCAACGGTCGGCAGGTGCCGCGCCGCGCGCCGGCACCTGCTCGAGCGGCCACTCGGCGGCGATCGTTGCGACGATCTCGTCTTGGCCGACCACCTGCGCGCGCTGCCA
>DASQTR010000348.1:0-4762 GCA_035641795.1 Ilumatobacter sp. | reverse complement strand
GACGTCGATCTGCGGAACCGATCTGCACATCCACCGGTGGGACGCCTGGGCGCAGTCGACGATTCCTGTCCCGATGGTGATCGGTCACGAATTCATGGGCGAGATCGCCGCGCTCGGACCCGGTGTCGGCGGCCTGCAGGTCGGTCAGCGCGTGTCGGGCGAAGGCCACATCACATGCGGCCACTGCCGCAACTGCAAAGGCGGGCGGCGGGAGTTCTGCCACAACCACATCAGCATCGGCGTCACGCGGCAGGGCGCGTTCGCCGAGTACGTGGTGCTCCCCGCCCTCAACGTGTTCATCGTGCCCACCCACATCGACGACGACGTCGCCGCCGTGCTCGACCCGCTCGGCAACGCCACGCACACGGCGCTGCGGTACGACGTCGTGGGCGAGGACGTGCTGATCACCGGCGCCGGGCCGATCGGCATCATGGCGGCCGCGATCGTCCGCCACATCGGAGCGCGACACGTCGTCGTCACCGACGTGAACCGTTACCGACTCGACATGGCGGCCAAGCACGGCGCCAGCCGAGTGGTCGACGTGTCGCACGAGCAGATCGCATCGACGATGACCGAGCTCCAGATGACGGAGGGCTTCGATGTCGGCTTGGAGATGTCCGGCGCCGAGGCGGCGTTCAACGAGATGATCGACGTCATGAACCACGGCGGGCGGATCGCGGTGCTGGGGATCCCCTCCGGGCCAATGACGCTCGACATCAACGACGTGATCTTCAAGGGCCTCGAGATCCAGGGGATCTACGGCCGGCGGATCTTCGAGACCTGGTACAAGATGGCGGCGATGCTGCAGAGCGGGCTCGACGTGGGCTCGATCGTCAGCCACCGCATGCCGGCGGAGCGGTACGAAGAGGCGTTCGACATCGTCGCCGGCGGCGAGTGCGGCAAGGTGATCCTCGACTGGACGTGAGTGCAGTGGTGTACTCCGTCCGCCGCCCGACTGACCGATGCTGGAAGCAGGAAACCGGCGAAGCGGCGTGTCACGTACCGGCCAGGCTGACACTTCCGAAGCTGGTGCTCTTGCGAAAGTCGGTCGCCCACCCGGCGAGGTGGAGATCGAGCACGCCTGTCGTGCGGTCGATCTTCGCCTCGAGCGTGAGGTCGCGGACGAAGGCCAACTGCTCGTTGCGGTCTTCTTCGTCGTAGAGCGCCTCGCTGTACGAGGGGGATCGCCACCAATGGTCGTATGTGGTGAACGTCCCGTCCCGCACCAGCCCCCGCAATGTCTCGATCTGCGTCGTCGAATGGGTGAGCACCTTCGGCCCCAACGTGGTGGCGGCAACGGCGTCGGCGTAGTTCTCCATGAGGATGTGTACGTAGTCGATCCGGTCCTGCAGTTGCACCGAGCCGTCCTGGGCCGGCCGTTCGACGGGCTCCATCTCGATCTCGCCCGGTTCTGACATCGTGGTCGCGCCGGACCAGTTGTGCCGGCCGGTTTCTCCGGAGATCTGAGCGGCGATGTCCTTCCAGTATTCGACGAGGTCGGCCTGGTCCGAGTCGTTGGGGTCGAGCCGTTCAGGTGCATGCGGGAAGAACGTGAAGAAGGCCTCGTCGGTCATCTTCGACAGCACCTCGTGGTAGACGTCCCACCACAGGCGGATCATCTCGGCGTGCGTGGAATCGTTCGGGTCGAGCCGCTCGGGCGCCGTAGGGTGCAGCTCGCGAAACCGGACGTCGACGTTGGTGAGCAGCTCGTCGCGGGTTGGCAGCGCCATGCCCCGAACATTAGGGGTTTGGGGTCGGGCGCTGTTCCGGATTACGTGGTCGCCCGCACGACCTGGAGCGACACGGCGCCACCGCGCTCGGCGCGCTCAGGCGGCCGGCACCGGTTGTAGAAGCGAACTCAGGCGGACGACGCCGGCTCCGAACTGCTCGTCGAAGGCCGCCTGGCGAGCCGGCTCCGGGGCGAACGTCTCCGCTGCCACCCACTCACCGGACGCGTCGACGTAGATCGAGCTGCCGAGGAACTGGATGCTGCTCATCTCCTGCAGCTGCTGCTGGATTGCCGACAGCTGCGCATGACTGTGCTCGGCGGCCACGACGCAGAGCGGACCGCTGTAGTGCTCGCGGACGGCCGCCTCGGCTGTGGCGAGGTCGCCGGTGAACTTGACCGTCATCACCGGCTGGCCTTCGTTCACCCATGCGCCGGCGTACCCGTCGAGGGCGGCAATCTCCTCGCCCGGCCACTGATGAGTGAGGGCCGGCCACCCGCCATCAGGCGGTGCGCACGGCACCGACAAGTCAGGAAACGGCTGGCGGCCCATGAGCCGTTCCCGCTCCTCGTCGGTCGGCAACCGCGCGGCTCCGACCGTGAAGGTCTGCGCCGCGTCGTCATACGTGCCGCTGACGTAGATCTGCTCGACCCAGGTGACGTCGGTGTCGACACGTTCGACGGTGATCGCGTCCCACGACCAGTCGACCAGCGCCACGCCGCCACCGCATTGCGGTGGCAACGACTCGAGCACCATGTAGCAAAGGCGTGGCCCGTCCGATTCTTCGATCACCGTCCCGATCAGTTCGTACACCTGATCGTGCGGAACGGTCGGCGGCGGCGAGACGGGAACGGTGGTTGGTGGTGGCCCGGTGGTTGGCCGTGGCTGCGTGGTCGGCGGCGGTGGCTGCGTGGTGGCGGGCTCCTCGTCGGAGCTCACGATCGGCGTGGGCGGTGACTGCTCGGACGCGCCATCGCCATCGCCATCCGACCCGCAGGCGCCGAGTACGAGGATCGCCGCGAATGCCGCTGGCGCGATACGTGAGGCGCGGCGCATGACGTCAGTGTTCATGATGATCGGACGTCGTCTGCCGCCGAGCGGTTCCCGCCGTCCGACGGTTCGTGCGTGTGACGATTGGCACGCCGCGCTCAGTTTTACGCGTGGACGAGTTCGTCGCTGGCGACGACGTCGTACGCCTCGAGGCCCTTCTGACCCTGCCGCACGGTGAGCTCGACGCGCTGGCCGGCGCTGAGGGCGCAACGCGTGTTCGTGTAGTGGACGAACACGTCTGCATCAGCGCCGATGTCGATGAAGCCGTATCCCCGGCCATCGTGGAAGAACTTGACCGCGCCTGTCCGTCGCTCGTCGGGTGATGTCGCCGGCTTCGGACCGGTGCCGACGCGGCCGGTGGTCAGGGTGCTGAACGACGGCTTCGTGAGGGCAACGTCGATGCCGACCTCGCGCTGGAGACGACGCGCCGACTTCTCGGAGCCGCGTTCGACCAGCGCGATCACGATTCCCGACGCGCCGGCCCGAGCCGTCCGGCCCGAGCGGTGGACGTAGGTCGTCGAGTCGGCGGGCGGGTCGAAGTGCACGACAGCGGCGACGTCGTCGACGTGGACGCCACGCGCGGCGACGTCCGTGGCGACGAGGGCGTCGACGTCACCGGTCATGAACGCCTTGAGCGCCTTGTCGCGCTTGGGCTGAGTGAGCCCACCGTGGATCGGTGCCGCGGCGACCCCGAGCTGGGCGAGCCGCTTGGCCACCCGGTCGGCACCATGGCGCGTCTTGCAGAACACCATTGTCGAGCCGAAATGGCGGACGATGTCGGCGGTCAGCTCCGAGCGGTCGGCGCGGTCGACGGTCCAGTACGCGTGCTGGGCGTTGTCCATGTCGGGACCGGCGGGTCCGACTTCGTGACGAACCGGGTCACGCTGCACCGAACCGGCGAGCTTGCCGACGGCGCCGTCGAGCGTCGCCGAGAACATCAGCACCTGGCGATCGGGATGCACCTGCTCGAGGATGCGACGGACGGCGGGCATGAACCCCATGTCGGCCAAGCGGTCGGCCTCGTCGATCACGACCTGCCGCACGTCGTCGAGTCGCAGCGCGCCCATCGACAACAGGTCCTCGAGGCGACCGGGGCAGCCGACCACCAGCGAGGCGCCGGCGTCGAGCGCCTTGCGCTGCGGTGCATACCCGACGCCGCCGTAGACCGACGCAACGTTGTGCCGCCGGACCTTGGCGAGCGGACGCAATTCGACGGCGATCTGCTCGGCGAGCTCACGCGTGGGCGCCAGCACCAGTGCCGACGGGCGACGCCGGCTACCTCGCTGAAGGTTGGCAACGAGCGGGATGCCGAAAGCCAGAGTCTTGCCCGAGCCGGTGGGGGCGCGACCGGTGACGTCGCGCCCGGCGAGGGCATCGGGAATTACAGCGGACTGGATGGGAAAGGGGTCGACGATGCCGGTCGCGGTGAGCCGCGCGCACAGATCGCCGGGCACGCCGAGCGCGCCGAAGGGTGAGACAGACATGTAGAGACTTCCTATGAGTTGGTCAGCGAAGGCGACCGGAACTCGGAACGTCTGCGCGGCGGCGGGGGGTTCGCCGAAGTCGCCACGCTACCGCCGTGTGCGCTCGTTCAGACACGGAGACTGACGGGTCTAGTGTCCGTGGCACAGCGGGCGGTTGTCGCCGGGCGCTCAAAGCCTGTCGTATGTCAGTGATCGGGGGTAGATCGCGATGGGACGATATGGCATCCGCGGAAGGTGGACCGTAACGCTCGCTGTGATGGTGGTCGTGTCCAGTGCTGTTCTATCGCCAGCCGGAATTGTGAGGGCAGGTGCCGGTCTATCTGTGAGCCCAACGTTCCCAGCCACGGTGATGGTTGGGCAGACGGCCGTCGCAGCATCGATCACGATCACCAACAACAACACAGCACCCGATGTCAGTTCCACTGTCTGTAGACACGACGACTCAGATGTCGGGCCGTTGGCCGACTGCTTCAATGCCGACGGAATTCTCTTAACGCCGTC
>DASQTR010000347.1:0-3681 GCA_035641795.1 Ilumatobacter sp. | reverse complement strand
ATCGGCAGCCCGCAACGCCGCGTACCCGGCATCCGGGTCGGATGAAGTCATCACAACCTCCAATCACTGTGGTCTGTGAAACGGAGGGGAAGTCGGAGACCGCACCATAACACCGAACACCCGCCAAAGCAAACATATGTTCGAAAGATTGTTATTGTGTTCGTGATGGGATCGTGGCTGAGCGACGGCCGTGGCGTAGCCGTGCCGCTACCAGTTGAACGGTCCGACGATCTCGTGCGCGACGTTGGCCCCCTCAGGCATGTAGTGCACGACGAACGACTTCCGTGTGGTGCCAGCCGCCACGTCGGGCGCGCCGCCGTGGATCAGCATGCCGTGCCAGAGCAATGCCTGGCCGCGCTTGGCGAGGAAGTACTCCTTCGGATACTCGTTGCCGAGCTCCGTGACGTAGGCGTCGTAGCGGACAGACGTCGCCGCCGGTGACGTCCGGCGCTGTGTCTGCGGATAGTTGTCGAACTCGCTGAACAACGGCTCACGGTGCGAGCCGGGGCAGTAGACGAGCGGTCCGCTGTCGGGCGCCACGTCCTCGAGCGCGATCCATACGCCGACGAGGGCGTTCTTGGGCCACACGTGGAAGACGCACGTGTCCTGATGCAGGCCCTGCCGACTCCCCTTCGAGAACGTGAGCGAGTAGTGCGGCAGTGCCTCGGTGCCGAGCAGCATGCTGCACAGCATCCTCATCCGCTCGTTGCGAAAGATGCGCTCCGCCGCCGCGTTGTGCTTGTTGAACTCGCCGATCCGCCAGTTCGACCGTTGCATCGCCGCGACCCGCTGCTCGACCGGCATCGCAATCAGGTCGCGGTGCGCCAGATGGACATGCGTCGTGGTCCCGTCATCGACGTCGGACACGAACAGATCGGGATAGGGCTCCGGAGCGAACCACGCGGCGTCGACCTCGGCGGCGAAAGCGTCGATGTCGTCCAACGGGTAACAGTCGTCGACGATCACGTAGCCGTCCTCGAGCCAGTGGCTCGCGAGCGATCGGACGTCGTCGTCGGGCAGCTTCGGTTGCCACGCCTCGACGAGGGCATCGATCCGCTGCTCCGGATGCTGGGTCTCGAACCAGACGGGCGGGTCGTCGCGATCTGACCAGCGGAGGGGCTGGGGCGGCGCAATGTCGGCAGCGGAAGCGGACGGCGCGTCAATCGCGGGCGAGTCGTAGGCCGCGGCTCCTCGACGCCGGCCCAGTCTGCCGAGTGTTCTCCACTTCATGCCGTTCGCAACGCTTGCATGCGGCCGCTGACTATCACACATCGTGGCTCGCCTCGGCGGAAAGCCGCTTGATACCGCTTGGTGTCAGACACCACTGGCGTGGTCTCAGACACGGGTCTGGGAGCGCGCCGGCCGGCGGAGGCCGGCCACGACTCGCCAGCCGACGAACGCCATGCCGCCCGCCAACGCGATCAACACGAGCCACTGGTGCCAGTCGGTCCTCGACTCGCTGCCGCATCCCGGCTTCGGAACGGCGCTGATGCAGTCGCCGATCGCGCGGTCCTCGGGGATGAACTCGTTGATCGTCGAGTCCGGGACGGCGGTCCCCGGCACCTCCGTCGTCGGCGGCGACGCCGCCTCGGCGACGACGATCGGGCCTACCGGGCCGACCGTGCCGAGCATGAGCAGGACGCCGACGAGAAGAACGCGCACCGGCACCCGGCCTGTCTACCATCGGAGACTTGCAGCCCCACCTCGCCGATTCAGCCGCCCGCCAAACGGTGCTCGTCGTCGACTTCGGTGCCCAGTACGCCCAGCTGATCGCCCGCCGCGTGCGTGAGCTCAACGTGTACTCCGAGATCGTGCCGCACCGGATGTCGGCGGCGGAGATTTCAGGCAAGCAACCGGCCGCGATCATCCTCTCCGGTGGCCCGAAGAGCGTGCATGTCGACGGCGCTCCATTGCTCGATCCCGACATCTACGAGCTCGGCGTGCCGATCTTGGGCATCTGCTACGGCGCTCAGCTGATCGCGCAGCAACTGGGCGGCACGGTTGGCCGTGGCATGCGCGGCGAGTACGGCCGCGCCCACCTGACGCGCACCGCCGAATCGTCCGTCCTGCACGCCGACATCCCCGCCCAGCACGACGTCTGGATGAGCCACTTCGACGCCATCACCGAACCGCCCGCCGGATTTCGGGCGACGGCGAGCACGCCCGATGCGCCGGTCGCCGTGCTGGAGCACGACCGCCGCCGAATCTGGGGGGTGCAGTTCCATCCCGAAGTGGTCCACTCCCCGCACGGGGCAGCAGTCCTCCGCACCTTCGTGCACGAGCTCGCCGGCTGCGTTCCCACGTGGCGGATGGCCTCCGTCGCCGACGAGCAGATCGCGCGCATACGCCATCAGGTCGGTGGCGAGCGCGTGCTGTGTGCGCTGTCCGGCGGCGTGGACTCGTCAGTCGCGGCGGCGCTCGTCCAGCGCGCCGTCGGCCACCAGCTCACGTGCATCTACGTCGACACCGGGCTGATGCGCAAGGGCGAGAGCGAGCAGGTCGTCGAGACGTTTCGTCGCAACATGGGGATCGAGCTGATCCACGTCGACGCCGGCGACCGCTTCTTCACACGCCTTGCCGGTGTCACCGAGCCGGAAGCCAAGCGCAAGGCGATCGGCGAGCTGTTCATCCGTATCTTCGAGGAGTACACCGGCGGCCTCACCGAGGCCAAGTTCCTCGTCCAGGGCACGCTCTATCCCGACCTCATCGAGAGCGGTGGCGCGGCCGGCAACGCCGACGTGATCAAGAGCCACCACAACGTCGGTGGCCTGCCAGAGGACATGACCCTCGAGCTCGTCGAGCCGCTGCGCGACCTGTTCAAGGACGAGGTGCGGGCGCTCGGCACAGAGCTCGGGCTGCCCGACGAGATCGTGTGGCGGCAGCCGTTCCCTGGCCCGGGCCTGGCGGTGCGGATCATCGGTGAGGTGACACCGGACAAGGTGGCGACGCTCCAGGAAGCCGATGCCATCGTCCGCGAGGAGATCGCCTGGGCCGGGCTCGAGCGTGAGATCTGGCAGGCGTTCGCGGTGCTGCCCGACATCAAGTCGGTGGGCGTGATGGGCGACGAGCGCACGTATGGCCATCCGATCATCATCCGCGCCGTCACGAGCGACGATGCGATGACCGCCGACTGGGCACGGCTGCCGTACGAACTGCTCGAGAAGATGTCGCAGCGCATCATCAACGAGGTTCCGGGCATCAATCGCGTCGCGTACGACATCACGTCCAAGCCCCCGGGCACGATCGAGTGGGAGTAGCGCCCTGCGTGTTGGCAGTCGGCAGATGACTCTCCATGTCTGCAATCGCAACGCGTTCGTAACACTCGCTATGCTGCGAGGTTGACCTATGCGGATGCGACCACTTCGACTCAGCCGCGCCCTCGTCCTTGCATCGACAGTCGTGATCGCGGCGCCGATGATCGACGCAGGCGTCGCCAGCGCCACCGTCGAGGATCAGCGCAACGAGGTCGAGCGAATCGTCGACGAGCTCGACAATCTGCACGAGCAGGCCGACATCCTTGCCGAGGACTACGCCGTAGCCGTCGACGAGAAGAACCAGCTCGACATCGAGATCGTCAAGGCCGAGGAGCGCGTCGCCGCCAAGCAAGCCGAGCTCGGCACGTTGCAGGGCGATCTCGCCGAGGTCGCGGTGCGAACGTTCACCGGCGCCGGTTCGGACGTG
>DASQTR010000346.1:0-4164 GCA_035641795.1 Ilumatobacter sp. | reverse complement strand
CGCCGGTCGACGCACCGAATGCGTTGAACGTGAACGTCTCCTACTTGAACTCGCATACCGCCCGCCAGGGAAGGCGGATGACCCCGACGGGCGGTTGCAGCTCGCAGTGGCAATCGGCCGTTTCCGCGCGCAAGTGAAGTGACTTGGGAAACACTTTGAGGCGCCAACGACTACTTGACGCGTCGGATGCCGTCACTCGAACGGGTGATACAGCGGGAGCGGTGTAATGAGCGCACCCCGCTGGTCGATCTGATATCCGTGGCGCGCGGCGGTGTGGTGATAGACGACGATCCGGCCGGGGGAGCGTGCCCTGAGTGCGGGCACGCCCTGGGCGAGCATGCCGTCATGCAGACCGGAGACAACAGCGTTCTGGCGTGTCAGGCGACCACTTGTCGCTGCGTTGAAATCCGAAGTCGTAGACCGGGCTAGCGGCCGCCGCGTGTCGCGCATCGAACCACGGTCGCGTCCATCGAGTTCGGGTCAGCGAGGGCGTGGAAGTGCGTCGACGGTTTGACGGGCACGCGCGATGCTGCCCGTGCGATCGACGTGCACTGGGTCGAAGAACCAGTGCACGTTGGCTTCGGCCAAGGCGTGCCAGTCAATGACGTCCAGATACGGATCGTCGGACGCTCGGTCCGCAAGTGCGGCATTGAATAGGGACGTCGCTCCTACGAAGTCGAACGCCCAGCGTGGGTCGCGGTGGTAGTCGACGTTGACCCACCACACGTGGGCTCCGGGCGTCACCGCCCCGAGCATCTCGTCGAACCAGCCCCCGATGCTCGCCCGGTCGAGTCCGCCATACGGGAGGTCGTTCGAGCCGAGCGCCACCACCCAGCAGTCAGCGTCGCCAAACGTCGCCCGCACCTCCCTCGCCGCCATGACGCCGCTGTACGGCGCCGGCACCGACGACGGGATGCGTCGGCTCGGCTGCGCATCGACGACCGCCGCGAACCCCGCCTCGCTCAGTCCGCTCACCAACCACGGCCGGGAGTTGTCGCTCAACGAGTCGCCGATCACGGCCACGCGCCGACAGCCCGATGGGGGCCGAATCGAATCGGTGACCTGAATCTGCTTCCCGCGCACCGCCGACTCCGTGACCTCGGCCGCGGCGCCGATCGTGAACGCCGCAACACTGGACGAGGCAACGGCGGCGAACGCGACGACACACACGATCAGTCGGTGCTCGCTCCGTACCCGCCGCATCACTCGCGTCGATCGTAGGCGGACACCCGGACAGCCTGCAGTGCGGGTCGACCAGCCGCCAGCCGCGAGCGCTGATCTCGTGTTGCGGCATTTGTGACCGCGGCGTGACCACGGGGGCCGGTGGATGGGCCGACTCGATCGGCTAGGGGCGGCCGGCGGGACGTCTGATTTATCGTCGCGACGGGCGGTCACCATCAGCAGTTGATCTATCCATCGACCGATGCCACTCGACCTGCCGCGCGAGACCCTCTGATAACAACACGGCGGGTTGCCATCCGAACGCCTGACGCGCCAGATCGATCGCGCCGGAAGTACATCGCACGTCGCCATGAGCGCGTTCATGCCGTTGACTGGTCACGGGCGCACCGGCGATTTGGCTCACCATCGCACTCAACTCCGTCAGTGAGCACAGCGTTCCACCTGCGACGTTGGCGACGATACCGCCGGGAACGTCGGACACGGCGGCGGCCAGATTGGCGCTGACGACGTCAGCCACGAAGGTGAAGTCACGGACCTGTGACCCGTCGCCAAATTGCTCGAACGGCAAGCCTGACAGTGCGCTTTGTATGAGGCGATGAATCGCCATGTCGGGACGTTGACGCGGGCCGTACACGCTGAAATAGCGGAGCGACACAACGGACAATCCGAAGTTCTTCGCGTACAGCGAGCACAAATGTTCGGCTGCCAGCTTCGTCATCCCGTACGGGCTGAGCGGCTGGGGCAGCTCGCTCTCGTAGACGGGATAGCGACGGGCGTCGCCGTAGACCGATGACGAGGACGCGAACACGACACGAGCTGTGCGGGCCGCGACCGCGGCCTCGAGCAACTGCTGCGTCGCTGCAACGTTCCGCGACAGGTAATCACCGAACCTCTGCCGCCACGAGTCGCGAACACCGGGTTGGCCCGCCTGGTGGAACACCACATCGACTCCATCGATGACATCTCGGGCGGCCGAGGCGACATCTGCGTGAACGAACTCGAATCGGTCGAACTGTGTGAGTACTCGAACGTTTTCACGCTTCTGGTCGACGCTGTAATAGTCGTTCAGCGAATCGACCCCGACGACTCGGTCACCGCGCGCCAGGCAAACCTCTGCAACGTGCGATCCGATGAATCCGGCGCACCCGGTGACGAGCACAGTTTTCACGTCGATCGAAACTAGGACACGCGGACCGCAGCCGCTGTTTCCGATCGCTTCGATATCCGAAATGTGGTCGCTGTTCGCGCTGGATGTACGCTCTCGCCCGCAGTGCGGATCTGCCTTTTGACGATGGAGCTGGACCCGTTCAGCGGGGGCGGGTACGGCGCTACGGTGCGCGCGCTCGCAACGGTGCTCGCACCTGACCATGAGGTCACGATCGTGACGACTGCGCCCGCGGAGACCGAGCTGGCAGCGTTGGTTGCGGACCGCGACCCGGGTTTGACCCCCGGCGTCCGTCACATCGGTGTCCCGCACGTCGCCGATCACCCCGGCTGCATCGCGCCGGAGCAAGGCGTTGCCGTTCGCGTCCTCGAGACCGTGGTCGCCGCCTATCGCGACGGCGGTCCGCACGTCTTGGTCAGCGCCGACTTCCTCGGGTTGGCGGCGTTCCTCGTCAACGCCCGCCAGGGCGGGCATGCGGTGCTGCGTGACACTCGGTTCATGTTGCGGACCGCAGGTACGGCGGAACTGTGCGCAATCCACAACCTCCGCGCCGACGACACTCTGCAGGCGGGCGTGCTCCACGCCCTCGAGCGCCAATGCCTGCGCGATGCCGATCTGCTGTGGACGCAGAGCGCCGAGACGATTGCCGTCTACCAACGCCACTACGGTGCCGGGGCACTTGCTCCGCACGGGGTGCTGCCGACGCCCGAAGTACCCGCGCACGTTGTTCCGAGGGAACCGCGCCGCGCGGACGAGCCGCTGCGCTTCCTGTATCTCGGCCGGCTCGAGCGTCGGAAAGGCACGCTCGACCTCGTAGATGGATTCAGCCGGGTCGCCGACGACGGCTGGACGTTGACGCTCGCCGGCAGCGACACCGACACCGGTCACGGTGGTCACTCGGTGGCGGCTGTCGTCGACGCCGTGGGCGATCCGCGGATCGAGCTGCTCGGCCACGTGCCGCGCGCCGATGTGCCGGCCCTCTTGTCCAAGCACGACATCTACGTCGCGCCCTCGACATGGGAGACGTGGGGCCACAGTCCGTGTGAGGCGATCCGGGCTGGTCTCCCCGCGCTCGTCACGCCCACCGGCGGCTTCCCCCTGATGGTGGGCGACGGGAAGTTCGGGTGGATCTGCGAGGACATCGGACCTGACGCGGTTGCCGACGGGTTGCGCCGGGTGCTCGCGGACCGAACACGCGCGTTGGCACTGCGCGACGACCCGGCGCTCGCCGCCCACATCGACCGACTCGCCGACCCCGCGCCGCTGGTCGCCACGATCGAGAGGCTCGCCAGCTTGGGATCGTCGCCCCGGAGGCCAGCTGTTCTCCCACTCGTGACGGCAGTGGTTCCCTACTACCGGGCGTCGCGCTGGATCCGCGAGGCGCTGGCGTCCCTGCGCGACCAGACGTACCCGCACATGGAGATCCTCGTCGTCAACGATGGCAGCTTCGCCGCCGACGACTTGGCGCTGTACGACGCAGCCGACGAGTACGGCGCAACAGTCATCAGCACGCCCAACCGCGGTCAATCCGCAGCACGGAACGTGGGCGTGCGGCATGCCGCGGGCGAGCACGTCGCTTTCCTCGACGCCGACGACGTGGCAAGTGTCGAATGGATCGAGCGGCTCGTGGACGTCATTGTGCGCGAGCCCGAGCTGGGATACGTGTCGACCTGGCTGCGGATGATCGACGTGGATGGCCAGCCGCTGCGTAACGGGCCCTGGAGTCGCTACTGCCCGCTCGGCAACGACCATCCGGTCGTAGAACGGGCCAACATCGGCGGCGGTCAACCCGCGCTCGTGCCACGCGAGCGATTCGT
>DASQTR010000345.1:0-5718 GCA_035641795.1 Ilumatobacter sp. | reverse complement strand
CCGGGCGTCGAAGCTCGTCGGGACCGAGCCGTGGGGTCGGGAGCAGTGGGAGCGCCTCAGCGAGGGCGCCCTGTTCGACGGCATGGAGAGCTGGCTGCCCTGGCTCACCGACCGCGACCAGCTGCTCACGGATGTGCTCGCCGACAACGCCAAGGTCGTGCTGATCGAGCCGCGCCGCATGCGCGACCGCGCCACCGAATTGCTCGACGAGGAGGACGACCTCGCGAAGGCGCTGGCGTCCACATGGGCGCGCGATCCCGACAAGCCGTTCCCGCGCCTGCACGCCGAACCAGCGCAACTGCTCGCCGAGGCGGGTGCTTTCTGGACGATCGACTCCGCACCGGAGAGTCCGGACACACCGGTCGTACAGGCGTCGGGATGGGGGCCGATCGGCGGCGACGGCACCGGGCTCGTCGCCCGGTTGAGCGAGCTGGTCGCCCACGGACACACCGTGACGGTCGCCGCCGACGGCGCCGGGTCGGCAACGCGCCTGCGCGAGATCCTGCTCGAGCACGGGCTTGCCTTTCCGATCGTCGACGACCCCAGCGGCCTCGACCGACCCGGCGGGCGGATCGTCGTTGCACCCCTGCACCGGGGATGCGCGCTTGCCAACGCGCGCCTCGCGATCGTGGCCGAGTCCGATCTCACGGGGCGGCGCCGTGCCCATCGCCAAGCCCGGCCGCGCAGCCGCCAGGCGGCGGGAATCTTCGAGGATCTCAAGCCCGGCAACTACGTCGTGCACTACGTGCACGGTGTCGGCCACTACGAAGGGATGGTCAAGCGCACGATCGGCGGTATCGAACGCGACTACCTGCTCGTCGCCTACAAGGGCGGCGACAAGCTGTACGTGCCGTCGGACCAGATCGACACACTGCGCCAGTACTCCGGTGGCGAGGCGCCAACGCTGCACCGCCTTGGCGGCAGCGACTTCGCCAAGTCGAAGAGCAGGGTGCGCTCGGCGGTCCGTGAGATCGCGCAGGAGCTCGTCGTGCTCTACCAGAAGCGGGTCAACGCCGAGGGCCATGCGTTCCCGGCTGACACGCCGTGGCAGTACGAGATGGAGGACGCGTTCCCGTTCGTCGAGACGCCTGACCAACGGCGGGCTATCGACGACGTCAAGCGCGACATGGAGCGCCGGTACCCGATGGACCGGCTGGTGTGCGGCGACGTCGGATTCGGCAAGACCGAGGTCGCGATCCGCGCCGCCTTCAAGGCGATCCAGGACGGCAAGCAGGTCGCCGTGCTGGCGCCCACGACGCTGCTCGCCAGCCAGCACGGCAACACGTTCGCCGACCGCTTCGCCGGCTACCCGGTGCGGGTGGAGGTGCTGTCGCGCTTCCTGACACCTGCCCAGGCACGGGACGTGGTGGAGGGATTGCGCACTGGCGACGTGGACTGCGTGATCGGCACCCATCGCCTGCTCACGCAGGACGTGAAGTTCAAGGATCTCGGCCTGTTGGTGATCGACGAGGAGCAGCGGTTCGGCGTCCAGCACAAGGAGCAGATCAAGAAACTGCGCACCGACGTCGACGTGATCACGCTCACCGCCACGCCGATCCCGCGCACGCTCGAGATGAGCCTGGTGGGGATCCGCGACCTGTCGTTGTTGCAGACGCCACCGGCCGACCGCCTGCCGATCCTCACCTACGTCGGGGAGTACGACGAGCGGGTCGCGATCGAGGCGATACGGCGCGAGCTCCTGCGCGAGGGTCAGGTGTTCTGGGTCCACAACCGCGTGCGCTCGATCGACACGGCCGCCGCGCGACTGCGTCAACTGGTGCCGGAGGCTCGGATCGCGGTTGCCCACGGGCAGATGGACGAGGGCACGCTCGAGCAGGTGGTGGTCGACTTCTGGGAAGGCCGTTACGACGTGCTCGTGTGCACCACGATCATCGAGTCGGGCATCGACATGCCGACCGTCAACACGCTCGTCGTCGAGCGCGCCGACCTGTTGGGTCTCGGCCAGATGCATCAGCTGCGCGGGCGCGTCGGGCGCAGCGGTCAGCGCGCCTACGCCTACCTCTTCCATCCCGTGGATCGCGTGTTGACCGAGGAGGCGTACGAGCGCTTGAAGACCATCGGCGAGGCGACCGAGCTCGGATCGGGCTTCAAGATCGCGATGCGCGACCTCGAGATCCGTGGCGCCGGCAACCTGCTCGGCGAGTCGCAGTCCGGGCACATCGCCGCCGTCGGCTACGACCTGTACTGCCAGATGGTGACCGAGGCGGTGGCCGAGATGAAGGGTGAGCCCGTCAAGCCGCCGGCCGAGATCAAGCTCGACGTGCCGACCGACGCCTACCTTCCCCCGGAATACGTCACCAAGGAGGAGCTACGCCTCGAGGCCTACCGGCGGCTCGCCGACGTCACGACGCAGGCCGACGTCGACGACATCCGCACGGAGTGGGAGGACCGCTACGGCCCGCTGCCGGAAGCGGCCGAGGCGCTGCTGACGGTCGGACGCCTGCGCGCTCAATGCCACCGGCTGGGCATCACCGAGATGCAGATCACGGGCTCGAAGGCAACGGGTGGGCAGGCGCGGCTCTCGCCACTCGAGCTCAAGCTGTCGGAGACGATGCGGCTGAAGCGCGTATCGAAGGGGGCGATCGTCAAGGAAGACCTGCGCCAGCTGGTCGTGCCGATCCCCCGTGGTCAGGACCCGGCGGTGTTCCTCGTCACGTTTCTGGACGAGCTGATCCCCGACAAGACCGCGTGACGCTGCCGGCGCCGAATTCCGATCGGTAGGGTGTCGTGCCGTGCGTCGTGTGAGCGTTGTGGTTGCGGCCGTCGGCGTTGCTCTGTTCGGCTCCGGTTGCGGCAGTGTGTCCGACGGAGACGTGGTCGCGCGTGTCGACGACTCCGAGCTCGACCGCGACGCGTTCACAGAACTGGTGAACGAACGCGAGGCCGCCGACCCGAACGCGCTCGATGCTCAGAACGACCCCGACCGCGCCAGCGGTGAGACGGCCCGGGCGATCGCCGGTCAGTATGTGACCCTGGAGCTCGTGCGCCTCGACCTCCAGGCGCTCGGTGTACCCGTGCCGGCGGTCGACAGCAGCCTCACGGGCGCTGCCCGCTTCGACGCCGAATACCAGACGGTCGGCCAGACGTGGGTGCAGCAGGGCAGCGAAGTGCTCGGCGACGAGACACTTCGCGCGTGGTACGACGAGGGGCCGTCGAAGTCGGGCGTCGCCTGCGTGCAGCACATCCTCGTCGCCGAGGAGTCGGAGGCACAGGCCGTGCTGGACCGGCTCGACGGGGGCGAGGCCTTCGGAGACGTCGCCGCCGAGACGTCGCTGGACACACAGTCGAGCGTGCAGGGTGGCTCACTCGGCTGCCAGCCGCTGCCGAACTTCTCGGAAACGTTCATCCCCGAATTCGTCGACGGATCGCTCGACGCAGAGGTGGGAGTACCGACCCAGCCCGTCGAGTCAGAGTTCGGGCAACACGTGATCCGCATCACGCCCTTCGACGAGCTCAGCAACGACGACGTGCTCCTCACGCGGCTCGTCGCACTCGGCCAGTGGCACGACGTCGAAACCGATCCCGAGATCGGCGCCTGGGAGTGGCTCAACGTCGCGCCGCTCGGGTGAGTCGATGACGGGCCTCCCGAAGGTCGTCGTGGCCGGACTCGGCCCGGGCGGTCCGGAGCACGTGACGGCGCAGACGCTGAGCACGATCGAACGCACTCCGCACCGCTACCTCCGCACATCGCGCCACCCGAGCGCTCACCTCGTGCCCGACGCGGTCGCGTTCGACGACGTCTACGAGCGAGCCGACACCTTCGCCGACGTCTACGCCGAGATCGCCGACATGCTCGTCGCCGCCGCCGTCGAGCACGGCGAGGTGCTGTACGTCGTACCGGGCTCGCCCCTGGTGCTCGAGCGTTCGGTGCGAGCCCTTCAGGTCGACGCCCGCATCGAATGCCGACTCCTGCCGGCAATGTCGTTCCTCGACGTGGCCTGGGCACGGCTCGGCGTCGACCCGGTCGAGCGCGCCGTGCGGCTCATCGACGGTCACGAGTTCACCACCGCGGCGGCAGGCGTGACCGGCGCGCTGCTCGTCGCCCACACGCATGCCAACTGGGTGCTGTCGGACATCAAGCTCAGTGTCGACGACCCCTCTGGCCTGCTCGACGCCACACCGGTGGTGCTATTGCAGGCGCTGGGCACACCCGACGAGTCGATCGTCGAGACGACGTGGGCGGAGATGGACCGCACGATCGAGGCCGACCACCTGACGTCGCTGTACATCCCGTCGTTGACCACGTCGGTGGGCGGCGGCTACGTGCGATTCCACGAGCTCGCGCGCACGCTGCGCGAGCGGTGCCCGTGGGACATCGAGCAGACGCACCAGTCGCTGCTGCCCTACCTCATCGAGGAGACGTACGAGGTCGTCGACGCGATCCAAGCCCTCGACGCCGACGATCCGGCCACCGACGAGGCGTTGATCGAGGAGCTCGGTGATCTGCTCTATCAGATCGAGTTCCACGCGACGATCGCGGAGCAGGCGGGCCGGTTCACCATCGAAGACGTCACGCGCGGCGTGCACGACAAGCTCGTACGCCGCCACCCGCACGTGTTCGGTGACGCCGAGGGCAACTTGGTGGACGTCGATGGGACGCGCGAGGTGCTGACGAACTGGGACAAGATCAAGCGCGCCGAGAAGGCACGCACGTCAGTGTTCGACGGCGTCCCGACGGCGCTTCCCGGGCTCGCGTACGCGGATGCGATCCAGAGCAAGGCCGCCAAGGTCGGGTTCGACTGGCCCGACGTATCAGGTGCGTTGCCCAAGATCGCCGAGGAGGCGACCGAACTCGCGAATGCCACCGCCGCGGGCTCGGGCAGCGACGCGATCGCGGACGAGCTCGGCGACCTTTTGTTCGCTGTGGTCAACGTTGCCCGTCACCTCGACGTCGACCCGGAGCTCGCGCTGCGGGCAGCAACCCACAAGTTCCGGTCACGCGTCGAGCAGGTCGAGCAGCTGGCGGCAGCGCGCGGCATCGACATGCACACCGCCGACCTGGCGGCGCTCGACGAGATGTGGAACGAGGTCAAGACCACCCGCGGTGTCTGACACCGCTCGCGGTGTTTGACACCGCGCGTTGGATGCGTTCGGCGCAGGTGGTAAGCGCTCGCTGCCAGACACCACTGGCGTGGTGTCAGGCACCAGTTGATGTCACCGGGCAAGGTCAGCGGGATCGGACGGCTTGTGCGAGCAGTGCCTCGCCGAAGCGGTGCCGCAGCTGGTACCGGTGCTCCGTGCCTTCTTCGATCGCCCGCGCCGCCTCGTTCGCCGACAACGTGCCGAGCACCAGGATCAGCCCGCCGATCAGCAGATAGGCACCGAGCCGGCCCCACTTCTCCGGATCGCTCGTCTCGTCGATCGTCGACAGGCTGCCGAGTCCCTGCAAATGAGCGACGTAGATCACAGCGATGAGATACGTGGCGCGCAGCGGGCGATGCCGCGCCTCAGCGGCTTCGGCGACGCGCTCGAGCGCGATGAGCGGAATCGCCAGGAACGCCGCCTGGATCGCCACCCCCACCGCCTTGGTGAGCGGCCCTTCGGCGTCCGCGACCTGCGTGGCGCCGATGAACCACACACCGCCGATGCCGATGAGCAGACTGCCGGCGGCCACGATCGGGCTACGCCGCAACCCTGTCGCGCGCCGCACGTTGATCGTCGCCAGGGTGATCCACCCGACGGCGACGGGAACGACGC
>DASQTR010000344.1:0-2935 GCA_035641795.1 Ilumatobacter sp. | reverse complement strand
CGCCGTCACGCTGCTCGAGGCGGGATTCTACGAGAATTGGGCGGAGACCGGCCACACGAGCGAGGCGCGGCTCGACCTGCGGCCTGCGCCACCGGAAACGTGGGCGCGGTCAATTGTTGCGTGGAGCTCGCCGAGCGGCGGCAGCAACCGCGTGAAGCTGCTGTACCTGCTCAGCCTGGCGGGCGCCCGGCGCACGCTCGACCTGCAGTCGCCCTATGTGGTGCTCGACGAGTCGACGCGATGGTCCCTGACCGAGGCGCGCCGCCGGGGTGTGCGCGTGCGGCTGCTCGTCGAGGGCGACCTCACCGACGCGAAGCCCGTGAAATACGCCAGCCGTGCCGACTACGATGGGCTGCTCGCCGCCGGGATTGAGATCCACGAGTTCCAGCCGACGATGATGCATGTGAAGGCCCTCGTCGTCGACGGGGTCTGGAGCATCGTCGGATCCACCAACTTCGACAACCGCTCGCTGGAGCTGAACGACGAGATCAACGTGGCGATCGCGGACGCCGGCCTTGCGCTGCGGCTGACGGAAGACGTCGAGGTGGACCTTCGCCGGTCGCGCCGTCTGACGCTGGAAGCGTGGCGAGACCGATCGGCGACCGAGAAGGCACGCGAGAAGTTCTGGGGGTTGTTCGGGGAGCTGTTCTAGAGGCCGGCGAGTGCCCGTTCTCCGGCTCGTGTGGCTGGGACTCTTCACCCTGTTTTTCTGCCTCGCGCCACACTGCGTCATCGTGTATGATCTGCCGCCAATCGCACTGCTCGAGGCTGGCAACATGCACCAACCAGACGACTTCATCGCGTATCCAACGAACCGCGTGGTGGGTACCATCGTCGATCCGAAGCATGCCAAGGCGGCCATCGAGGCCTTGCTGCAGGTCGGGTTCGCGCGGCAGGACATCGACGTCCTCCATGGGGAAGATGACCTCCACCGTGCCGATCGCACCGGCGCCGAGCATACGTTCCTTGCCCAGTTCCAACGGACGTTCGCCAGAACCCTCGGTGACGAGGACAAGCACCTGCGACACTTGATAGAGGACGTGCGGGCGGGCCGAAGCGTGATCATGGTGCTCGCGAAAAAACGTGACAAGCGTGAGGCCGCTGCGGACATCCTGGGCACCCACGGCGCGGAAGCCATCGAGTTCTACGGCAGATGGGCCTGGCATTCGCTGGAGTCGCACCCGGCGGCACCGGTCGACGCCTCGCTTCGCGATCCCACGCCCGGTCGAACCTACGAGATCAATGTCGGTGGAACCGCGACGCGTATACGGTTCGACTCGGAGTCCAGGATTACCATCCTTCGCAGGTCCGCTGGTTCTCAGGACCTTTCCCGCATACCCGTCACCCACATCAAGCCACAGCTGCTCTTGATCACGTGGCAGGACGACCGGACGACCACCAACGTGCACGTCTACGATTTCGAGACGGGCGAGGCGCACGCTGTCGTGAGTTACGCCGACCACCGTGTGGAACGCGCAAAGGGGACCGTGCGCCGAGTGGACTGAGCTGGTCGCACAACGGCCGTTCCGCTACTCGTCGCGCAGGGTCACCGCCGGGTCGATCCCGGCGGCGCGACGCGCCGGCAGGACTGCCGCGACCGTCGCCACGACGAGCAGCGTCAACACCGGCCACGCGATGGTGGCCAGGTCGTTGGGACGCACCTCGTATAGGAGCGTCGCGACGAGGCGCGACAGCCAAATTCCCCCCGCAACACCGGCCGCCATCCCGAGGGCCACATACGCGGCGACGCCGCCCACCACCTCCCGTACGACCGTCCGCCGCGCCGCGCCGAGCGCCATGCGGATACCAATCTCACGGGTCTGCTGCACGACGGCGTAGCTCAGCACGCCGTACAGGCCGACGGCGGCCAACGCGAGGCTGACGAGCGCAAAGAAGCCGGACAGCAGCGCGAGCAGCCGCTCGCGCAGCATCGTGTTGGTCACGAGCGTCGATTGCCGGGTCACACCGGTCACCTTCATCGCCGGCGTCAGGCGAGCGGCGGCGCCACGCACGGCCGCGGCCAGCCTGCTATCGGGCAGCGTCGAACGAATCACGAGCGTGCCGCCGTTCTCGCTCTCGCCGGGTCGTACACGGAACGGCAGGTAAACAGTCGGCGGCGCCGTCTCGCGCAGGTCGTTGTATTTCGCGTCCCCGACGAGCCCCACGACCTGGTGCGGGATCTGACGCACCGGCTCGCCTTCGGCGGTGGGCTCCGGCCTGGTGAACTGCCCCCCGAGGGGAGGGATCTTCGGCAGGAACAGCCGTGCAAACGTCTCGTTGACGACCACCGAGGGACTGCCCGGGTCGTAGTCGCTACGGGTCAGGTCGCGGCCGGCGAGGAGCCGGATGCGCATGGTCTCGATGAACCCTGGCGACACTTCGAGGAACCACACGTCGGCATCGCTCGGGTGCCGCCCGTTCACCAGTACCGTGCCGTTCCATCCTGCGCCGCTGAACAAGGCCCACCGCGACATGCCCGCGGAGGTCACGCCCGGGAGCGATCGAACCTGGTCGGCCAGCATCAACGCCGCCTCGTTGGCGCGCTGCCCGTCCGCCGAGTTCACGAGCGCGACGCTGGCGAGCGTCACGCCGTCGGCGACGAAACCGGCGTCGACACGCGCGAGCCGGGCAAACGAGGCGAGCAGGAGCGTCGCGAGGAAGAGCACCGTGAGGCTGAACGCGAGCTGAGTAGCAACGAGGGGCCGAAGAAGCCGGGCGCGCGCCGTGTGACGGCCGCTCGACGACTTGAGCGCCTCGATCGGTGACGTGCCAGACGCCCGCAGGGCCGGGATGAGTCCGAACGCCATCGTCGCGACGGCAGCGACACCCATGGCGAACGCCAGCGCCCGGCCGTCGAAGCGGACGTCGAGATAGGCCGGCGTGTCGCTGGGTGCAAGCAGCCCCACGATGGCCGGCGCGGCAACACGGGCGAACC
>DASQTR010000343.1:0-13095 GCA_035641795.1 Ilumatobacter sp. | reverse complement strand
TCGGCGGCGGGCCGGTCGGCCTCGACGATGCGGTTGACGAAGCGCGCGCCCGGTTCGAACGAGGACTCGAAGCGCGTGCCGTGGAAGTACCGCATCGTGAACTCGGGATCGATCAGCGCGCTCCACACCCGCTCCCGCGGCGCGCGGATGAAAATTTCGTAGACGTGGTCGGGCGTCATGTCAGGCTCCTGTTCTGCCGTCCGACTCGGCCTGGTCACGCAACGCGAGCAGGCCGGTGACGAACGGTTCGGCGTAGCGCGAGATCCAACGGTCGTGGATCTCGCGGATCGGTACGGGGTTGAGATAGTGGAGCTTGGAACGGCCGGACCGTTCCGTGACGACGAGGCGCGCCTCCTCGAGCACGTGCAGATGCTTCATGACCCCGAAGCGGGTCATGTCGGGTAGCACCTCACACAGCTCGTTGAGCGTCCGGCCGTCCCGATCTCGCAGCGCGTCCAGCAGGGCGCGTCGCCCTTCGTCGGCCAGCGCCTTGAAGACCTCGTCCACACCGTCAGATGATATGTGACTCATTGGTCACATATCAAGCCGCTCGTCGATCAACCCGTGCCGGTCGTGCCCTCCAGGCACTCGTAGATCTCGTCGAAGTCCGGAAGCGGTGGCACCGACGGAAGCGGGACCGATGCGTCGCCAGAGGCGAGGTCGTCGACCTGCACATCGCCCTCCGAGGTAATCGTGATCTCGCCGTCCTGCTTGGTGATCGTCACCGATCCGTCGCCGTCGCCGAAGTCGAGCACTGACAAGCCGTCAGGGCCGGCGACCGTCAGATCGTCGCCGTCGCCGAACAGACCTGGGAGACCAGGCAGCGCGAACTCGCCAGGCGCTGCCTCGATGTCGAACGCGAAGCCGCCGAGGCACTCCTCGATCTTGCCCAGGTCGCCCAGATCGCCGAGGCCACCCAGATCGCCGCTGGCGATCTCGCCGAGGCTGCCGAGATCGCCGAGGTCGAGCACGATCGGGTCGCCGTCGCCGATCTGGATCACGATCCTGCCGTCGAGATCCGCCGTGTCGTCGTCGGGCGCGTCGTCGTTGGGCGCGTTGTCAGGTGCCTGACCGTCGTCGGGCGCGGCGTCATCCGGAGCGACCGTCGACGGCGCAGGTGTGGTTTCGGGCGCCGGTGTGGGCGGCGTCGAACCACTCGCATCGCTCTCCTGGGCGTTGGCCACGCCGGCATCGCCTCCGGAAGCGAACTGGGCGACCGCCAGCACCCCGGCGGTGACCAACGCCACCGATGCTGCCAACACGGCTGCCGTGCGACCCGTGGAGCGACGCCCAGGTGAGTTCGGCGGCGGATCGAACGACACGGGTGGGGTGGACGGTGGCAGATCGAACGGGCCCATGGCGACTCATTCTGTCAAGCGCCGTCTCGACTCGGCACGCGGCAGCTCGCCGAGCGCGGTGTCGAAATGCGACGGAACCGGCCGAAGCAACAGCCAGCGAGAGGCGGCGATCAAGCCGGCACGATCGCCGCCGCTACGTCGGCCCATCCGCGGGGCGCCGCCGGCGTCTCGCCATCACCGCACACACGACTGAGCACGTCGCGGGCGTACGCCCGCACGACCACGTCGCCGACGCCTTCCACGTCGGCGCGCATCTGCTCGACGCGTGACTGCGCCTCGGCGCCGGCCGCCGACGCCACACCCGCGATTCGGGCGATCCACAGATCCCAATAGCTGACGTTCGAGTCGGGCTCCTCGGCGAGCGCCTCGACGGCGTGCACGTCGGCGATCGCCGCCTTGTGATCGCCGAGCATCGCACTCGCCGTGGCCCGCGCGGCGAGCCCGAAGGGAGAGGCATCGACGTCGACGTCGAGCAGGACGGTCAACGCCTGCTCGGGCGCGCCGTCGAGCAACTCGCCGAAGGCCGACACGACACGCGCCTCGTCGACGTTGGCACCGGTGGTGTCGAGGTGGCGCACCGCTTCGGCGCCGAGCTCGGCCGCCCGCCGGCCCTTGCCCAGGTGCATCGCGGTGCCCGCCGCCGCCATCACCGGGTAGGCCATCTCGCCGAAGGCGTCGGCGAGCACCATGATCTCCTCGACGCTGCGCTCGGCGTCGGCGGTGCGCCCAGAGGCGACGAACGCCCGGTTGAGCGTTCCCAGCGCCTGGATGATGCCGAAGCGGTCGTCGATCCGGCGGAACCCGGCGAGCGCCTTCTCGCCCAACGTCCGCGCCTTGTCGACGTCACCCGACCAGAGCCGGATGCTGGCCTGCAGGTTGAGCATCATCGCCGCGCCCCACTCGTCGCCCCAGCGATGCGCCTCGGCGAGCACCAGCTCCGCCAGCTGCTCGGCCTCGGCGTTGCGACGACCGAAGTGATGAACGTAGGCGAGCAACCCGCGCGCCCACGTCACGCCGCTGCGGTCGCCGAGCTCCTCGAACGACTCGATCGACGACTGCAGCCGCCGCTGTGATTCCACGTGGTCACCGGCGAGGAAGGAAACCCAGGCGAGATGTTGCTGCACCCACGCCCGCCCGCGCAGGTCGCCCACCTCGGCGTAGACGGCGTCGGCCTCGTTGAGAAACCACTCGGCGTCGCCGAGCGAACCGCCGAACACCTCGGCGAACCCGCGAGCCCGCAGCGCCTCACCGAGGTGAACCTGATCGCCGATCTCGCGCAGCTCGGCAACAGCCTGGCCGAGGTCACGCCGGGACGCCTCGAGGTCGCCCTCCATCTGTGCCGCCGTGCCGCGCAAGCGCAGCGCCTCGGCGTGCGTGACGCGGTCGCCGGCGGCCTCGGCACGTTCGAGTACGTCGGCCAGCACGTCGCGTGCCTGCACCACCGCACGCGTCTCGACCAGACCTTCCGCCATCAGCAGCAGTGCAGACTGCAGCGTCGACTCGTCCGGATCGAGGCCCAGCGCGCGGTCGATCACTTCGAGACCCCGCCGGTGGGCGCCCTGTTGGTACCAACCTCGGGCCGCCTGCACGAGCAGCGTCGCGGCCTGGGCGGCGACGTCGCGCGGCACACCCGGCGTGGGTCCGATCTCGGCGACGAGCTCGGCGGCACACGCGAGGTGGTGGGCGCGCTGGTCGATCATCAAGTCGCCGAGCTGGGCGAGATAGCGCGCTGTGCCCGCGTGGCGCTGGGCGCGGGCCTGCTTGGTCAACGTGCCGTACGCGACCTCGCGCACGACATCGCTGCGGAACTGCCACCGTCCCCCGTCGCGCACGATCAGGCCGTGCTCGACCAGCACGTCGACGTCCGACAGGTCGAACGGCTGCAACATCTCACCGGCGAACGCGCGCAGCGCCGCCACGCGACCTTCGACCCCGAGGATCGCGGCGTTGTCCAGGATCGCCCGCTGCGAAGGGGTGAGCTGGTCGAGCCGTGCCGCGATCAGCACACGCAGCGAGCCCGGCAGCTCTGGACCGTCGGGATCGTCGGGGCACTCGGAGGCGAGCCTGGCCAGCTCGGTGATGAACAACGGGTTGCCACCGGCACGGGCCGAGATCGATTGCACGGTCATGTTCGGCAGCGTCCGCCCGGCGGCGGTGTTGGCGAGCTCGACCGCCTCGGTGTCCGACATCGGCGCCAACGGGAGGTGCAGTGTCAGTGCCGGATCGACCGACTGCGGCCAGTCGGTGATCCCGTCGTCCTCGCGGCGGTACGTGGTCAGGACGAGCACGGGTAGGTCGACCAGGTGGCGGGCGATCGACTCCACCAGATCGAGCAGCAGCGGGGCCGCCCACTGCAGGTCGTCGATCCAGAGCACGACCGGCGACCGCGCCGCCCGCCGCCGGAGCGCGAACGTGAAGCCACCGAAGATCGCGTCGCGGGCGGCCGTCGGCGCCAACGAGTCGAGCGCCGACGGATGACCGAGCAGATGCATCACCACCTCGACGACGTGGCCGTACTCGGGAGTGCCGATCGGGTCGCCGTCGAACGACTGGAGCCGCTCGAGCAGTCGTTCACGGGACTCCTCCGGCGGCGAGTTGCGGTCGAGGCCGAGCCGCGCCAGGAGTCCTCCCGCTACGGGCCACCACACGTTCGACTCGCCGTACGGCGCGCACACGCCCTCGAGCAGGAACGTGTCT
Organism: Ilumatobacter sp.; assembly: GCA_035641795.1. Taxonomy (GTDB): domain Bacteria; phylum Actinomycetota; class Acidimicrobiia; order Acidimicrobiales; family Ilumatobacteraceae; genus Ilumatobacter. The sequence continues at coordinate 9,040 of DASQTR010000343.1, read as the reverse complement.
GGCCGCTCCGCCATGATCGTCGCCACGACTTCGTCGACGAGGCGTGACTTGCCGATGCCGGCCTCGCCGGTGACGGCAACGATCGCACTGCGGCCGCCGATCGAGATCGAAGCAAGCTTGCTCAACACGTCGAGCTCGGTGTTGCGGCCGACGAACGGGACGTCGGACTGCCAGCGGCGGGCGACCAACGCAGAGTCGTGCCCGACCGCCTGCCACACCCGGACCTCCTGGTCGCGCCCACGGATGTGGACGTCCTCGTCAGGACGGAAGCGCAGGCTCGGCGAGCACAGCGCACGAGTGGCGTCGCCCACCAGCACAGCGCCGGGCGAGGCGAACTGCTGCAGCCGGGCGGCGGTGTTGACCACGTCGCCCATCGCCGTGTAGTCGGTGCCGGCGACGGTGCCGACGAGCACCTCGCCGGTGTTGACACCGATCCGCATGCGCAACTCGTCGGCGGGATGCTCCTCGCGAAAATCGCGCAGCGTCGCCTGCATCGCCAACGCCGCCCGCACCGCGCGATCGGCGTCGTCCTCGTGCGCGATCGGCGCTCCGAAGAGTGCGACGATGGCGTCGCCGAGCACCTTGTCGACGACACCACCGTGGGCCTCCACGTCGGTGACCAGCAGCGCGAAGGCGGCGTCGATCAGGCGTTTCACCTGCTCGGGGTCGCGCCGTTCGGCGATCGCCGTGAAGCCGACGATGTCCGCGAACAGCACCGTGACCACTCGTCGCTCCTCGTCCGTGATCGTCTCGGGCAAGGGCGTCTGGCTGAGCGGTGTACCGCAGAACGGGCAGAAGCGAGCCCCGTCGGGGACCGGCTGCGAGCACGCTGGACACCCCATCAGGTGGCCGAGCGTAGCTGCGCGCGGGCGCCGATCCGGACCTCGGAATTCGTGCTTGACGCCCCAACCGTGACTCGGTCGGGGCCACCGACCGGCTAAACACAATTGGTATGAGTAGCGCCACCCCCGCCGCCATGCCACCCGCCTCCAGCCTGCTCGCAGCCGCCGGCGCGATCGATGCGCGCAAGATCTACGGCACCGGCGACGCCGCCGTCAGGGCTCTCGACGGCGTGACCGTCTCGTTCGAGCCTGCCCGGTTCACGGCCATCATGGGCCCGTCGGGCTCGGGTAAGTCGACGTTGCTGCACTGCCTCGCCGGCCTCGACGAGCTGACCGAGGGAGCGGTGTTCATCGGCGACACATACCTCGCCACGCTGAACGACAAGCAACTCACCGAACTGCGCCGCAACGAGGTCGGATTCGTCTTCCAGGCCTACAACCTCATCCCGACGCTCACCGCGCGCGAGAACATCACGCTGCCGATGATGCTCGGCGGCGAGGACGGGGACGAGAAGTGGATCGAACGCGTCATCGACACGGTCGGCCTCAGAGACCGCCAGACGCACCGGCCGAGTGAGCTGTCCGGCGGGCAACAGCAGCGCGTCGCCGTGGCGCGTGCGCTGGCGAGCAGACCGACGATCATCTTCGCCGACGAGCCCACCGGCAACCTCGACTCCAACTCGGGTGCCGAGATCCTGCAGTTCATGCGCGACGCGGTCGACAACTTCGGCCAGACGATCGTGATGGTCACGCACGACCCCAACGCCGCCGCCTACGCCGACCGCGTCGTGTTCCTCGGGGACGGCAAGATCGTGCACGAGATGTCGGAGCCGACGGTGGACAAGATCGTCGACCGCATGAAGCAGATCGGCCGCTGACGATGTCCGTGATCCCGAAGCTGGCGCGACGGTCGCTGCGCGCCCGGATCGGACGCGCCATCGCCATCGCGCTGGCGATCCTGGCTTCCGTGGCGTTCGTCTCCGGCTCGTTCATCCTCGCCGACAGCCTCAAGGCGACCTTCGACAACCTGTTCACCGAGCTCACGGCGGACGTCGACCTCGAGGTGCGCTCGGTGCTCACCGTCGACGACATCTCGGCCGCGCGCGATCCCGTGCCTGCGTCCCTGGAGCAGACGGTCAACGACGTTCCGGGCGTCGCCGTCGCCGAAGGCGCGCTGCAGCGCACGGCGACGCTGCTCCAGAAGGACGGCGACGCGGTCGACACGCGTGGCGCGCCGGCGCTCGGAGTGTCGTGGAGCGACGATCCGGAACTGAACGGGGTGACCTTGAAGGAGGGCCGTGCTCCGGCGGCCGACGACGAGGTCGTGATCGACAAGCTCACCGCCGACAACAACGACTACGAGGTCGGCGACGACATCACGATCGTGTTCGACAACGGTCCGGCGACGTTCCGAATCGTCGGGTTGGTCGGCCTCGGCGACACCGACGGCTTCGGAGGCGCCACCATCGCGTCGTTCGCCCATCAGTACGCGCAGCAGATCCTCGACGCCGGCGACACGTGGGACGTGATCGACATGCGCATCGAGGAGGGCGCGGACCTGGCGCAGGTGCAGGCCGCAGTCGAGCAGGTGTTGCCAGCCCGGACCGAGGTCGTCACGGGCGAGCAGGTCAGCGAGGAGGCGTCCGACTCGATCAACGAGATCATCTCGATCTTCGGGAACATCCTGCTGACGTTCGCCTTCGTGACCGCCTTCGTGGCGGCGTTCATCATCAACAACGTGTTCGGCATCACGATCGGGCAGCGGCTGCGCGAACTGGCGCTGATGCGCGGGATCGGCGCCAGCACGAAACAGGTACGGCGTCTGATCGTGCTCGAGGCACTGTTGATCTCCGTCACCGCCACCGTGCTCGGCATCCTCGCCGGCTTCGCTGTCGCCAAGGGGATGATCACGATCTTCAACGCCAGCGGCGCGGGCTTCCCCTCGTCGTCGCTGATCCTGCGACCGCCGGCCGTGATCGTGTCGCTGATCGTCGGCGTCGGCGTCACGATGGCGAGCGTCGTGTTCCCCGCCCGGCGCGCCGCCAAGGTGCCGCCGGTGGCGGCGATGCGGCCGGAAATCGGGTTCGCCGCCCTGAGCTCCGGCCGCAGGCTGGTGATCGGCGCGGTCGTCACGATCGTCGGCGCGGTGATGTTCGTGCTCGGGTTGTTCGTACGCCCCGGCGGAACCATCGGTCTGATCGCGCTCGCCGGCGGTGGCGCGCTGCTGATCTTCATCGGCGTCGCCAGCCTCTCGATGACCGTCGCCCGTCCCGTTGCCGGCGCCATCGGCAGGCCGATCGAGAAGGTGTTCGGCACGCCGGGCAAGATCGCCCGCGACAACGCCATGCGGTCGCCGCGCCGGACGGCCCGGACCGCATCGGCGCTGATGATCGGCGTGGCGTTGATCAGCGCCGCGGCGTTGTTCACGTCATCGGTGCGCGACACGTTCGGCCGCATCCTCGACCGTTCCGTGACCGCCGACTTCATCGTCAGCAATCCCTCGTTCCTGCCGATCCCGGCCGAGGTCGCCGAGCGGATCGCGGCCCTGCCCGACATCCGGGCGGTTTCGCCCGTGCGGCCGGTGCTCGCCAACATCGACAGCGACCAGATCGCCTTCTCGGCGATCGACCCGGTGGCATTCCCGGAACTCGTCGACGTCGACGTGACCGAGGGCGGCTTCGATGCCGTGACGGACGACGACGGCGCAATGGTGTTCGAGGACGAAGCCGACGATCTCGGCGTCGGCATCGGCGATCCGATCGCGATCACGTTCTCCAACGGGGTCGAGCGAGACGTGACCGTTGCCGGCATCTTCGAGGACAACTCGCTGGGCAGCCCGCTGTGGATCTCACTCGGTTTGCTCGAGCAGGTATCCGACCTCCCACCGTCCGATCAGCTCGTGCTGGCGCGGGCCCAGGACGGCGTCGACCCCGACACCGCCAAGCTCGAGATCGAGCAGGCCGTCGCCGACTTCCCGCAGGCGGAGGTGCAGACCAACGCCGAGTTCCGCCAGGACCAGGAGGGCCAGATCAATCAGCTGCTCGTGATCATCTCGGTGCTGCTCGGGTTCGCGATCTTGATCTCGTTCTTCGGCATCGCGATCACGCTGGCGCTGTCCGTTTTCGAGCGCACTCGTGAGATCGGCCTGCTGCGAGCGGTCGGCATGAACCGGCGCCAGCTACGAAGAGCCGTGCGTTGGGAGGCGGTGATCGTCTCGATCTTCGGCGTCGTCATCGGCGTCGTGGTCGGAACGCTGATCGGCATCGCCTTGAGCTACGCCGTGCCCGACAACTTCATCGACGGCGTCACCATTCCCTGGGGCGTGCTGATCATCGTGGTCGTCCTCGCTGTGGTCGCGGCAGTGGTCGCCGCGCTCTACCCGGCGTACAAGGCATCACGCATGAACGTGCTCGAGGCGATCGCCACCGAGTGAGCGGCGACATGGCGAGCGCCGGTTACTCCGCCACCCCGCTGACCAAGAAGCTGGGGATCAAGGCGGGGACGCTGCTCGCAACCGTGCACGCACCGGACGGGTTCGATGCGACACTCGGATCGCTGCCGCCGGAGGCAGAGTGGCGCGCTCGCCTCTCACCCGGGCTCGACGTCGTGATCGCGTTCTACACGTCACGCGCGGCGCTCAGCGCAGACTGGCCGAAGCTCACCAACGCCGCCTCACCGGACGGCACCATATGGGTGGCGTGGCCGAAGAAGGCGAGCAAGGTGCCGACCGACATCACCGAGGACGTCTTGCGCGAACAGCTGCTGCCCAGCGGCTGGGTCGACAACAAGGTGTGCGCGATCGACGACACGTGGAGCGGCCTCCGATTCGCGCTGCGTCGCGCGCTGCGATAGCGCTCAACTTGCGTCGCGGGAACGCCATGGCAGATCGTTGAGGTAGCGCGCCGCCGCCGGGTGTGGATCCATCTCGCCGCGGACGACGAGGCTGTTCATCCGCTGCCGGTCGAGTCGTAGCTGGCACCCGGGGCACCAGTAGAGCATCCGGCCCGAGCGCCCCACTGCCCGCGACTCGATCGTTTCGTGACATCGATAGCAGCCCTGACCGTTGCGTCCGAAGACGGCGGGGCCACGCGAGGCGCTCGACTGGGGCGGCCGGCCGCCCCCGGCGCGCAGCAACTTGGCGGTCGTGTTGACGATCATCACTGCGTCGGCGTGCGACAGATCGGCGACGTGCGCCCACGGACTCAGCTCGACGGCCCACAAGACCTCGCAGCGATACACGTTGCCGACTCCGACCATCACATGCTGATCGACCAGCACGTCGCGCAGGCGCGCCTCGGGTTGCGGGTGGGAGAGCAGTAGTTCCACTGCCTCCTCCAGGTCGGCGGTGGGCGAGGCCAGATCAGGGCCGAGTCGTCCGCGCCCCGGATGGCGGCCAGGATCGGGTTGGCGGTACGTCTCGACCGTCGGCGAGTTGAAGCACACCGCCAGCCAGGCGTCGGTTTCGATCGAGGCCCGCAGCTGCTCCCACGACCGGCGCCACGGGGTGCCTGGCCGGTAGACGTGCCACTCACCGTTGCCCTTGAGATGGGTGTCGAGCACGAGTCCGTCGTCCCACGTCACCTGCAGGTGCTTGCCGCGGGCTTCGACGAGCTCGATCATGCGCCCGGCCTGCGGCACCGGCCCGATCAACTTCGGTGCATCGAAGCGCAGCATCGGATGGCCGACGAGGGCAGTGCGCATCGCACACGCGGTCCTCCCCACATCGGCCACAGGCATTGCCCCGCGATCGTACGCGGGCCCCGTGCCCTGGCGGTGGATGTCGACCGAGGCGCAGCGTCGTCAGGGCAGCTGGCCGACGTGGGCCAGAGCCAGTCGCAGCAGCCGGTCCTGGCCGCTGGTCATCTGGCCGATCACCGCCGCGCTGGCTGCCTCGCTCGGCGTGAACCAGGCCAGATCGAGCGCCTCCTGCGTCGGCTCGCACTCGCCGTCGACCGGCACGACGTACACGAGGCTGACCGCGTGCTGGCGCGGGTCGTGGTAGCCGGTCTTGTCGGGGTCGGGGAAGTACTCGACCACGGTGAACGGTGCCGGATCGACCGGGATGCGCGGCAGTGCGAGCGGTCCGAGGTCCTTCTCGCAGTGGCGCAGCAGCGCCTCGCGGACACGCTCACCGAACTTCACGCGACCGCTCACGATCAGCCGGCTGATCGAGCCGTCGGCCGCCACGCGCAGCAGCAGACCGATGCGGGTCACGTTGCCCAACGCGTCGACTCGCACCGGCACCGCCTCGACGTACACCACCGGCACGTGCGCCCGCATCAACTCGAGCTGCTCACCCGACAACCAGCTGGTGTCGGTCACGGTGTCCATCTCGCTCACGAGGACCAATCATCCCAGAATGTGTGGGCAATCCCGGTCTATGGACCCGGATCGCTCAGACCATGGGGGCTGGCAGCGGCTCGCAGTGCACGACGGACAGTCGTTGCGTGCTGCGCGTCAGCGCCACGTAGAGGGCGCGCAAGCCGTGCTCGTCGGCCCCCACGATCTCGGCCGGCTCGACCACCACGACGGCGTCGAGCTCGAGCCCCTTGACCACGCTCACGGGAACGACGGTGAGCGACTGATCGAGACCTGTGGTCGCCGCCCGTCCGTGGGCGTAGCCGGCGGCGTTGAGCGCGTCGGAGATCTCGTCGCAGCGCTCGTCGGGAGCGACCACGGCCACGCTGCCCGATGGCAGCAGTCGCTGAACCTCGGCGACTTCGGCGACGACGCCGGCGACGAGCGAGTCGACGCGCACGATGCGGGGTACGGCGTCGCCGATGCGCACCGACGTGGGCGCCCGAAGTCCGGGGGTGGCGACGGCCATCACACGGTTGGCGAGCTCCATGATCTGGGTCGGGATCCGGTAGCCGACCGACAAGCCGACCACGCGGCTCGGCTTGCGCTCTGGCAAGTGCGCGAGCACCTCGGCCCAGTCGTCCGGCGCCAGGGCGCCGGTGGCCTGGGCGATGTCGCCCACGACGGTCATCGACCCGTTGAGCGAGCGGCGGGCAGCCATCTTCAACTGCATCGGCGTCAGGTCTTGGACCTCGTCGATCACGATGTGCCCGTACGTGCGGATCTCGTCGGCGTCGTTCGTCTTACCGCTGCGCGACGACTTGGGTCCGAGCACCTCACGGGCGTCGTCGAGCAGGGCGACGTCGGCCGCAGTCCAGCGCACGTCGTCAACCGACTCGGAACGTGGCCGGTACAACGCCTTGTACTCGAAATCCTCGAGCACCCCGTCGGCGGCCAGACGCAGCAGTCCCGTCGACCCGAACAGGTCGTGCAGCAGCTGCGCCGGCGTCAGCAGCGGCCACATGCGGTCGAGCGCGGCGCGCACGTCGGGCTGGACGCGCACCTCGTCACGCACCTCGCGAGCCGACACCTCGCCGCCGCCGCGCCACGTGGACGCCATCGCCGCCCAGACCTCGCCCTCCGCCCAGCGGCGCGCCGAGTTGTGGCGGCGGAACCGACGCCGCGCCTGCTTCACGATTCTCATCGAATCGTCCGCCCGCAGCCGCAAGTATCCGGAACGGAACGGCACCACGACGTCCTCGCGAAGCGGACGCTGGCGGTCGCGCACTGCGTTGTCGACGACGTCGCTCATGCGCGCGTCGCCCTTGATACGCGCCGCCAGCGGTGTGTCGCTCTGGCCGTCGCGGCCGGCGAAGCGCACCCCGGGGATGAGATCGGCAAGTACCACCTGCTCCACGCCCGCCTCACCCAGCGACGGCAGGACCTGCTCGATGTAGCGCAGGAAGACGCGGTTGGGGCCGATCACGAGCACGCCCTGGTCTTCGAGCGGGAAGCGGTGGGTGTAGAGCAGATAGGCAGCACGATGCAGAGCGACCACGGTCTTGCCCGTGCCCGGGCCGCCCTGCACGACCAACACACCGGCGTGAGGGGACCGGATGATCTCGTCCTGCTCGGCCTGGATCGTGGCGACGATGTCGCCCAGCGTTCCGGTTCGGCCGCGCTCGAGTGAGGCGATCAGCGTGCTGTAGCCACGCAGCTGCGGGGCGGCGGCCTCCGTCTCGTCGACCACGAGCCCTTCGTCGTGGCCAACGCCTAGATGGCCGCCGCCGAACAGCTCGTCCTCGATCCCGAGCAGCGTGCGGCCCTCGACCGCGAAGTGGCGACGGCGGGCCAGGCCCATCGGAGTCCGTCCGGTGGCGCGGTAGAACGGCTCGGCGACCGGTGCCCTCCAGTCGATCACGACTGGCTCCGAGTGCTCGTCGGCGACGGCCAGCCGGCCGATGTGGAATCCCTCGAGCTGGCCCTCGCCGAGCTCGACTTGGCCGTTGCCCTCGACTTGGCCGTTGCCCTCGGCATGGCGGTCGATGCGGCCGAAGACCAGCGCGGCCTTGCCGAGATCGAGGTCGGCGAGTCGCTTGAGCAGGGCCTCGTCGAACGCGTTGCGCTCGAATCGGGCCTGGAACGTGCCGCCGAGGTCGGCCTCGTTGAGGTCCCGCAGGCGCCACGCCGCCTCGCGGCTCTGCTCGAGGCAGTCGTAGGCGTGATCGATGTAGGCCTGCTCGTCGGCGAGATCAGGATGGTGCTGGGTCATCGATACCAATGAGTCGAACCGGTAGAGGGGGGGCCGGCGCAGATGGCTAACTACCCCCTAAGGGGGGGTCGAGTAACTCTATCGGTCGAGATAGCTTGCAACTCCAGCATGACTTCGCAAAGCCCGTTTCTGACGGCGGCGACGGGCGGCGCGCCGTCACGGACGCCGGTCTGGTTCATGCGTCAGGCCGGGCGCAGCCTGCCGGAGTACCGCGCCATCCGCGGGGAAGGGTCGATCCTCGAGGCAATCAAGCGACCCGAGCTGGCGGCGGAGATCACGTTGCAACCGGTCCGGCGCTACGGCGTCGATGCGGCGGTGCTGTACAGCGACATCGTGGTGCCCGCCCACGCCGTCGGGTTCGGGATCGACGTCGCTCCCGGCACCGGGCCCGTCGCGGCCACGCCGCTGCGCTCCGAAGCCGACCTCGGGCGTTTGCGCCCGATCGAGGAGGACGACATCAAGTACGTGGCCGAGGCGGTCGAGATCGTAGCCGGCGAGCTGCCGCCCAACGTGCCGCTGCTCGCGTTCGCGGGCGCGCCGTTCACCGTCGCCAGCTATCTGATCGAGGGACGCCCCAGCCGCGACTACCGGAACACCAAGGCGCTGATGCACACCGACGAGCGGCTGT
>DASQTR010000342.1:0-7885 GCA_035641795.1 Ilumatobacter sp. | reverse complement strand
GCGCGCAAGCGGTTGCGCTCGCGCGGGCGGGCCTTCGACTCGAAGCTGTCATTAGGCATCGATCCTTTTCTGATGGGTCCCCTGACGTTGCGAGCCGTGAGTACGCGTCCACCCGGCGTCTACACAGGGGGAAATCACCCCCCAGTCATATGCGAACTAGCCTCATGTGGACGATGGGGGGTGCGGCCCGGCTGCGACACGGCTCGGCAGGTGTGAGACTGCCTCTGTGAGAGTCTCCTACGACCCCGAGGTCGACGCGGCGTACATTTACCTGACCGACCAGTCGCTGATACCGGGCCGCGAAAGCATCCCATGCGACGCGCCCGACGGGGTGGACGCGATGGTGGTTGTTGACTGGAAGAACGGTCGCATCACCGGCATCGAGGTGCTCGACGCGTCGCATCATTTGCATCCCGACCTCCTCGCCTCCGCCAGCCCGAAGAAGTAGCGCCGAGCGGCAGTCCTCGCGTTTGCCGGATCGCCAGTTTTCGTCAGGGCCCGAGTGGCTTGCGCATCCTGATCGAAGCCTCTCGATAGCCGAGCGATTCGTACAGGCGTCGCGCGGGGTTGTCGGCGATGACGGACAGGCCGATCTCAACGCAGCCTCGATCCCTCGCCTCCCGCTCGGCGAGCTCCATCGCTGCTCTGCCGACGCCACGACCACGCCAGGTCTCGTCGATCTCGATGTCCCATACCCACCAATGATCGTGATCATCGGGGGCACGCGGCCCGATCCAGAGATGGCCCACCTCGTCGCCGTCGACGACCACATTGAACACGACGTGACCGTTCGCCGGTCGGCCGTCGGGAAACGCTGCTGCCTCTTGCTCCATCGCCGTGCGCGAGGCCTCGGCCTGGCCGATGCCGCTCGCGATTAGATCGGCGACGTAGGCGGCGCGAGCACGATCAAGCCAGCGCCCAATCGCCGCGGCCTCCATGAGCCTGATGTCGACATGCATGCGCGTGTGGATTCTCTCACGCCAGCTGGCCTCGCTACTCGGGGACCGAATCAAGTTGCCCTGCTCGACGAGCTGACTGATGCCGTAGGCCTACCCAGCTGCAGACGGGCGCCTGCACCGGGTAGCGCCGATTGCCTGCTCCGCACTGTCGAGGGCCGATCGATCCCTCTTTGTGTCAAGGGGCGGGTTGGAACTGGTCGTGAGCGCGCTGGGTGGACCCGGTGGCGAGGGTCACGGGGTCGGGCGTAACGTCTCGGTTGGGTCCGGGAGTGACTGATTCCGAAGTGCCGGGTGCCAGGGTTTCGCCGGCCGCGCGGATGTGAGAGTCGTTCCTTGATTGTCCTCCCGGGCCTAGCGGGCTCGAGCGTCGAGTTTGAGGTGTTTGTAGACGCGGTCGCTGATGTGGCGCTTCAAGGCACGCATCGCTTCGCGTCGGGTGTGCCCGGCGGCGAGCTTGGCGTCGTAGAACGTTCGGCCTTCGCTGCCGTGGTTGCGTTCTGGGTGACGGCGATCATGTGGATCGCGTGGTTCAAGGTGCGGTTGCCGCGTCGTGAGAGTCGATGGACGTTGCGCCCCGATGATGAGAACTCGACTGGGGCGGTGCCGTTGTAGGCGGCGTAATGCCCGCAGCTCGGGAAGCGGGTGATCCCGGCGGTGTAGCCGATCACGATCGCGGCGATGATCGGCCCCACCCCGTAGATCTCGGTCAGCGACGTCGCGGACGCGGCGACGGCGTCAGCGATGCGCCGCTTCGAGTTCTTGCGACGCTCGTCGAGGACGCGGATCTCATCGAGCAGCTCGTGCGCCAACTCGAGCCGTTGACGTTGCACGGCGTTGCCCGGCTGGATCGCGGCAAGGCGCTGTTCTCCCTGGTTGACCACGACTTCTTTGCCGATCCCGCCCGCCACCAACTCGTTCACCAGAGCATGCAGACGGCTGCACGCCCGACTTCGAGCATGACTGATGTCGAACTGCGCTTTGGCCAACAAGCGCAACACCGACACGTGATCCTCGACCCGCACGATCGCCAACGACGGAGCTCTGAGGGCGGCGATCGCGACCGAGCGGGCGTCGTTGGCATCGTTCTTGTTGGAACGACCCGACCCCAACAGTCGTGCCCGCGACGACAACGTCGCCGGCACATCCACGACCACCTCGCCATGCGCGAGGAGTTGCTGCGACAACAAGTAGCCGAGACCGCTGGCGGACTCGATCGCCCACGTCCGCGACGCGAACGGCGACGCCCACTCCAACAGTTGGCTCAACTGTCGCGAACCCGAACGCACGACAACTTCGGCGAGCTCGGCTTCGTGTCGGTCAATCGCGCACACCGCCTGGAGCGCTTTGTGCGGATCGATCCCGATCATCACTGACATGACGGTTCTCCCTTCAATCGTTGAGGAACCGTGATGGGCACTTCTGGTTGAAGATCGATCCTGCATGCCTCTTTCGAGCCACATCACGGTCGGTTCACTCGACGAGCGGCACCTCGATCGAAAGCCAACCCGCAGGCGGCAGGCAGTTCATGAGCCAACCCGCCGAGCAAACCAAGACGATACGAACAACACGCAACGCCACCAGCGATTCTCAACCAGGCAGTTCTGGCGTCTCGTCGGCGTCGCCGAACTTTTTGGGCTGTTCGCGTATAACTATTGGGCGGTCGTGCGTCGATGTGGGTATGAGAACGGACGAAATGGGGCTTCATCCGGATCGGGTGATTGATGCAGAGTTCCGCGCCCTGTACGAGCGTGAGCACGCCGGGCAGGTCCGGCGGGCAGCGTTGTTGCTGCGCTCCACGGAGCAGGCACATGACGTGGTGCACGACGCGATGGTGGAGCTCTATTCGCGGTGGGAGACGATTGACCAGCCCGGCGCCTACTTGAGCAAGGTTGTGCTCAACCGGTGTCGTGACGCGACGCGACGTGCTCGCGTACACCGGCGTTCGCTCGTGCATTTGGTGGGCAGAGCTGCCTCGCCACCGCCCGAAGATCCGCTCGGTGACCTGTTCGATCGGCTGCCGTTCAATCAGCGGGCGGTCGTAATCCTGCGGTTCTACGAGGGTTACAGCGTCGCTGAGACCGCAGCGGCGATGGGTTGTCCGCAGGGATCGGTTGGTCCGTGGATGGATCGTGCGATGGCGACGATGAGGGAGCAACTGTCATGACGTCAATCTCTGAGCGAGACGATCTCGAACAACGTCTCACCGTCATGTTGCGCGAACGCGCCGCAGCGGTCGAGGTCCAGTCCGATCCGGATGCCGTCCTCTCACACCCCTTCACAGCAGGCGGACGGCAGGCGGGTCGGCGATGGTTGCTAGTGGCCGCGGCCACGATCGTCGTGCTCGCGATCGGGCTGCTGGCGCTGGTCGCGGACCAGGACCCCGACGGCGTCCAGACCGACACCGTCCCGGCCACACCAACACCCTCGACCAACCCAGCCGTGACGACTGCCTTGCTCCCGGTTGATTCGTGGCCCGCAACGCTGCCAGCCGCCACGACACCGGCGCCGGGCACGGTCGGCGAGTCGGCGTTCCCGTTGACCAGCCCGTCCGCGGAGGAGGAGGCGCAGGCGACCGACGACGACCTCTACCGGGACGGCAATGTCGGGACGCAGGTCTCGGCGGCGGGCAACTCCGTGTCGTTGCGCAGGTGCCGCGACTCGGCGTCCGCTAGGTGCGGCACCGGGTGGGCGTACGTGACCGAGGTTGCCGGCGGTGGCGGGGTGCACGGCGGGATTCTGGGTGAAGCGAGTCCGGTCAATCTGCGACTGCAGCCGCTCGATGATCGCTACTTTGTGGTGTCGGAGAGCGCACCGGGGACGCAGGCGCCAGCGAGCGCGTGGCTCATCGATGCGGTCTCGGGACAGGCTGGGCCGCTCAGTTGGCGCGACGAGCCAACCACATTGCAGTCGCCTGAGCAGATGTTGCTGCTGTGTGAGGAGTTGTACACCTCGTTCGCCACGCAGTGCGCTGTCGTCCGCGGACCCGACGCCGCCGATGGGGGATGGACCTTCCTGCCGAGCGACGCGGGCCTGCCCAAGGTGGTCGATCGTCGCGACGGCACGATCCGGCCATTGTCGATGCCCGACAGCGCGGTGGCCGGTCTTCCGGTCGCGCAACACGGCACCGGTCGGATCTGGGTCGGGACCGACCCCGACGGCGACCCGCTCGGCCTTGCCTACAGCGAGGACGGGGGCGCGACGTGGAACGAGGTCGCGCTCCCGGAACCGGTGGGCGCCACCAGCGAGGACTTGGCGACGAGCCTCATTCCTTACGGAGACGATCTACTGGAGATCGCAGCGGACGGTGACCGCGTCGCAGTGGCCAAGTCGTGGGGAGGCGACAGCAACACCGTCTACGTCTCGGATGACGCTGGAACGAGCTGGATCACAGCAACCTCCGAACCAGACGGCAACGGTGTACACCTCTACGTCCTCGCCGACGGACGGCTGGTGGTGATGGGGTCGATAGATGTCTACCCGAGCGAACTGCTCGCGTCGACCCGCTCAGACTGGGCCGAACTCGAGCACGTCGACGTCCACTTCCCCGACCCCGGCTCGGTCACGGATCGGCGCTTCAGCGTCAACCGCGCCGGCGTCGCCATGATCCCTTCGTTCATCCTCCCGTGCGACGGCGCCTACCCGTGCCCGGGATACACCCTGGACGAGGTCGAGCCCTCCACGCTCGACAGGATCGACTTCAGCACCGATCTGACGAACTGGTCGACCATCCAGATCCCCAACCCGTGATCGGCAAGCTGCGCGAAGTCACGGACAAGTAGCGCGCGATATGGAGCGGGTACACAATGACCTGTGGGGTTGGCGTGGGGCTGCCCTCATGTCAACGACGGAGGCTCGTCGTGTTCGACCCGACACGCAGGTCGTACACGTGAAACGCGCCCGGCGGCGAAGTTGCCGGGGATGTCCAGCAACGTGATCAGCCTGCAGCGTTGACGCGTTCGTAGGCGGCCGTCAGTGCGTTGTACGTGTCGTCGAAGAACGCCGTGCTCTCGCCGTCGCTGAGCTCGCCGTACTCCTGGACCACGCTGATGACGGTGCGACCGAGGCGGTAGTAGCTGACCAGCACTACTCGGGTCAGATTGCCGGCGGCGTCGGTGTAGCTGAACTCGGCATAGCCCTCCAAGCCGCTCTGGCCGAGAGCCTCGTTCGTTCGCGAGGTGACCTCCACGGTGATGTCGTCGAAACCGCTGTCGCGTTGAGCCTGCTGGAGTTGCTCGGCGCGACACGTGCCCCATTCGTCGGTGCCGATGATGTCGATGAAGTCCATGGCATCAGGTTCGTCGGCGAACACCGAAGCGCTCGACGACACGTAAGCGCCGGTGTCACCGAACTGCATCGTGGGACCGAACTGGCCGCCGCCGTGAGCGACTCTCGTGGTGGGTCCGTCGGGACGGTACGAGCAGGACGTGGGGTCGGCTTGAAACTCGCCGCCCGCCGAGTACTGCGTCCAAGGTTCGGGGAAGTCGGCGGCGACAAGGGTGCCCGCCTGGGCGAGCGCCTGAGCGGTCTCGTCGACGGGCCGCGTGTCGGGAGCTGTCGTGGGCGCAACGCTGGTGACCGCGATCGTGGTGTCTGGAACCGTCGTGGCGGGCTGAGTCGACGGCGTTGGCGCATCCGTGGTCGACGTGGCCACGGTCGTCGAAGCCTCCGTATCGAGCACACCTGTCGTCGATGGCACCGTCGACGCCGGGACCGTCACCGTCGCCGTTGACGTCGCCTCATCCGCGTCGTCCGAATCGCCACATGCCGCCAGCGTGACGATTGCGATGAGCGCGATGCGTGACGTGACCGAATTCACCGTGCACAAGTGCCCACTCTCCGGCCCACCTCAAACCTGGACACGCGGCTTCATCGACTACGTCGCCGTCGTTCAACGGCACCTGTTCAACGAGGAGTTCAACCGACGCTACGACTACTGGCCCGTCGAGGACGCGCCTCAAGGCGACCCCGCTCAACTCGTGACACGAGCAGCATGACCACTAGTGACGACGGACTTCTCGAGACGCTCGGAGCTGCCGGCATCATCACCGCTGCAGCAAGCGTCCTCGTCGTCGTAGTCGGTGCCCTGCTCGCATCAGGCTCAGCGCGCAAGTCCACTCGAGCGGCGCGCTACGCCGCAATGGTCGCGACGCTCGCTGCATGGGCCGAGATGCCTTACCGCATCCGACGCCGCGCACCCGGCGACGACGCCGCGCAACAAGTCGTTGAACGTATGCACCAACTACAAGAGTCCGCTGTGCTCGACAACGCGGAACTGGCCGCCGAATGCCCGTGGCTCGCCAAGCGATACGAGCACACCCTGAACGAGATCAGGACCGGCACCGCGCCGTTCATCCGGCAAGCCTGGGATAACCAACCTGAACCCAACGGCGGGGGCGCTGAACTCGCCGAATGGGGTCCAGTCGGACTCCACGATCCCGTCATCAAATGGCGAACCGAGCTGCGATGGCGATACGGAGGGCGACGCTTGATCAAACCCGTTCGGCTGGCCACGCAGTGGATTCGCCGCCCGAGCGGTTAGCTCCGCCACGCCATATCGACCGGTACGAGACCGGTGCGAACCCAGCTCAACAAGCACAGAACGCGCGGCCTCGAACGACCCTCGCGGACTTCGATAGACGCGCCCAGAACGGCGCATCGGGTTCGCCCCGACGAGCGTTAGGTGGCGGGTGGGCGTCCGAGAAGGCGAACGACGAGGTCGCGTGTGATCTGGATGCGCGGCGCGAGGGGGGGCCAGTGGTTCCCGGTTACGAGGCTGATGTGCGGGTCGGGTGCGGCGCGGGGTTCGCCGAAGGCGTCGGCGAGCCAGAGGGTGCGCTCGCTGAACCAGTAGCGAAGCATGGTCACGTCACCGTCGCCGGATTCGAGGTCGACGATGTACCCCTCGGAGGTGATAAATCCGGCCCATGACAGGTGAACACCGTCGTACTGGTTGGCCACGGACTGCCAGTCCGGCACGACATGTCGGCGGACCGATGCCCGAGCCGCTCGGTGATGGGCCGATGCGAGGAGCGGGGCGATGTCGGTGACATGTTGATTGACGCCGGGCAGCTCCCAGCCCGGATGTGGTTCAGCGGCCCGCGGGTGAGCGGTCACGAGCCGAGCCCAATCGGCCGGCCGATGGATTTCGAAGACGCGCGCCTCGGGCCGCACAGGCAGCCACCACCGCGTGATGGGCCCGGTCTCGTACTCCCAGGCGCCCACCATCTCCACGAGCGCCTCCGCTGGCGGGTCCGTGGCAGTCCACAGCCCCGCAATCGGGAACTCGCCCGCTCCGTACACGTCGTCAAGACGGTCGAACAAAGGGGCGAGCGATTCGAGGCCGGGTGACCCGTCTGCGAACCACTGCTGCGCACGGTGGTCGATCGGAGCATGCAGTTCCGCGCCGAAACGCTCGCCGACCGCCTCGGCGATGGGTGCTCGCCGCTCCGCCTGCGCGTATGCGGCCGCGATCTTGGCCGGGGAGTCACCCATCCACGGACCTGACTCGAACACGGCGGCGAACACGGCTGCCTCGACCAGCTTGCCGAAAGGTACCTCCCCAATCAGATCGACCGCCGCCCAAACGTTTGCCGGATCAGCGATCGCTGACGTCGCTGGCCATCCCTCGTCACCGGAGCCGCCCGCCTCGAGAACAGCCAACCACGACACCCCTAACGGCGAGGCCATCACAGCGTCCACGAAGCCGTCCACCACAGTCACGAACACACGCTACGAGAGGCGGCGGCGGCGCCGACGTAAACCCGGCGCCGAGCCCCGCTGGACTCTGGGCGACACGCCGAACTGGGCGTAGGCATTCGGCTGGACGCGCATGGAGGCAGCGACGATCGAACCGGCGACCTGGGAGCGGGCACTGGCACTCACGAATCGAGGGGCCGCCCCGGACCTCAGCCACCTGCGCTTGCTGG
>DASQTR010000341.1:0-3829 GCA_035641795.1 Ilumatobacter sp. | reverse complement strand
CAGTTGAGGTACTCTGCCACCCGCCGTCGAGCTGGCGGGCTTGCACGAGAGCGCGTGTGATGGCGCCGGCTACTGCTGCGAGGAACGCGGCGATCACGAGCCACATCGCCCGATTGCGGCGCAGGCCTTCGAGCATCAACTCCGCGGCGAAAGTCAGGAGCATGATCGTCATCGGCAGGTAAGCCGTGGCGAGCACCGCCAATCCGGGATGCATGCCCCGGTCGATCGCCGGGTTGGCGAGCGTGATCCACGCGGTGAGACCGGCCCCGGCGGCCACGGTCAAGCCGTCGAGGAGCTCGCGTTTACCCCCGCTGCCGCGCCGGAATCGGAGGCCCGTCAGCACCGTGGCGATCAGCAGCCCGCCCACCACGAGGTCCGTGATCGCATGCGCCCAGGCTGCGGCATCGGCTGGCGAGGGCAGCGCCGGAACGTCGCGCTGCACGAAGCCGATGCGCAACACCGCTGCCGCGAGTGCCAGTGCAAGCAACGCCGACGAGTGCATGCGTACGGCGACCACTGCGGCGACGATGCCGACCGCCAGAAGTCCGACCCTCCACGAGTACCCCCACCCGGACCCGCCCTGGTCGAGCCACGCGAGCACTCCCAGCGCGGCCGCAGCGAGCAACCACCACCAGGGTTTCGCTGTAGGCAGTCGCATTGTGGTCGTCGGTCTCCTCGGCGCTGGCGCGGCAATCGATTCCCGACGGCCGCCCATCGAACGTGCCCAGGTGTATCGGCCGGTTCTTCAAGATTCTGTACGAATTTCTTCGAGGATTGCACGGAGCGGAGCCGCCCGCTGCCAGCGAGTTCACCTACCGGCTCGCGCCGTGAGGCGCTACGGTGTGTCCGATGAGCCGCACCGGTGGCCGTTCTACCGCATGACCCCGACCGAAGCTTCTACCGTCGTCGTTCCCGGGTCGCACCTGATGTCGGCACTGCTGGGCCAACGCGATCTGCACCTCCGTCAGATCGAGCGTCACTTCCCCGACACCACGTTGACGGTGCGCGGAAACGAGATCGCGATGCGCGGCGGCGACACCGAGCGAGTTGCCCGTTTGTTCGAGGAACTGGTCGGTCTGCTCGAGCACGGCCACGAGCTCGACGAGCGCACGATCGACCGTTCGATCGGCATGGTGCGCGCCGACGAGCGACCGACGGAAGTGCTCACCCACGAGGTGCTGCGCGGCGCCAAGGGCCGCCACGTGCGACCGAAGACCGCCGGTCAGAAGCGCTACGTCGAGGCGATCCGCGACAACATCATCACGTTCGGCATCGGTCCGGCTGGCACGGGCAAGTCCTGGCTGGCGGTGGCGATGGCGGTGCAGGCGTTGCAGGCCCGTCAGGTGCAGCGGATCATCCTCACTCGGCCTGCCGTGGAGGCCGGCGAACGGCTCGGGTTCCTGCCCGGTGACCTGATGGCCAAGATCGATCCCTACCTGCGGCCGCTCTACGACGCGCTTTACGACATGGTCGACCCAGAGGGTGCGAAGGCGTTGCTCGAACGCGGCACGGTCGAGGTCGCTCCGCTGGCCTTCATGCGCGGACGAACGTTGAACAACAGCTTCATCATCCTCGACGAGGCGCAGAACACGACTCCCGAGCAGATGAAGATGTTCCTGACCCGCATCGGCTTCGGGTCGAAGGTCGTGGTGACCGGTGACGACACGCAGGTCGACGTGCAGGACGGCAGGTCGGGCCTGAAGGGGCTCGAGCGTGTGCTGTCCGGCATCGACCAACTCGCCTTCGTACATCTCAGCGCCGCCGACGTCGTTCGCCATCAGATCGTCGCCGACATCGTCGCCGCCTACGAGCGTGACTCCGAATCGCGAAGTTCGGGGCTGCAGCCGCGAACGCGCAGACGCGCCGTCGCCAACTGACGATGTCGGAGCCGAGCAGTACCAGCCGGAGCAGTACCAGCGAGGTTGTGACAATCGTCGTGAGCGACGAGCAGACCGACGTCGACATCGACGCCCACCGCTGGGCGGAGCTTGCCGGCGCGGTGCTGCAGGCCGAAGGCGTGTCCGGCGAGCTCACACTGACTTTCGTCGACCGTGACGAGATCGCCGCCCTCAATGCCGAGCACATGGGTGAGCGCGGACCCACCGACGTGCTCTCGTTCCCGCTCGACTCGGTCGACGACTCGGCCGGCGCGCTGCCGGGGCCGGTGCTGCTCGGCGACGTCGTCGTGTGCCCGGCCGTGGCGAGCGAAGCGGCACAAGCGCACGCCGGCACGCTCGACGACCAGCTCGCGCTGCTCGTCGTGCACGGCGTGCTCCACGTGCTCGGCCACGACCACGCCCAGCTCAACGAAACGCGCCTGATGCGAGAACGCGAGCGGGCGCTGCTCGAGCAGCATCATTGGCACGGCCCCGCGCCAGACGCGTTCACACGGGAGCAACGCTCGTGAGCGGTCCGGAACTGGCGCTGGTCGTCGCGATCGTCGCGATGCTGGCCGTCCTGATGGTCCTTGCGGCCGCCGAGACGGCACTCAACCGCATCTCGCGTGTCAAGGCGCAGGCGGTCGCCGGTTCCAACGACTCGCGCTCAGCGCGGGCATTGGTGCGCCTCGTCACGCATCCCGAGCGGTTCATCAACCCGCTGTTGGTCACCGTGACCGTGCTGCAGATGGGCCAGGCGTGGCTCGTCGCCAGGCTCGCCGAACACTGGGTCAACGGCGTGCTTGGAGCGGTGGGCATCTTCACCCTCAACGTCGTGGTGTTCTTCATCATCACCGAGTCGATGCCGAAGACCTGGGCCGTGCTGCACACCGAGCGCGCGGCGTTGGCGACAGCCCGGTTCATCAACGGCCTGGTGTCGTTCCCGCCGCTGCGGCTGATCTCCCGGGCGCTCATCTGGCTCACGAACGTGCTGCTCCCGGGCAAGGGCCTGAAGCAGGGGCCGTTCGTCAGCGAGCAAGAACTGCTCGGTATCGTCGGCGCCGCCGCCGCCGACGAAGTGATCGAGCACGACGAACGGGAGTTGATCGAGAGCATCATCGAGTTCGGCGATACGGTCGTTCGCGAGGTGATGGTGCCGCGGCCCGACATGGCGATGATCCCGCACGACGCCACGGTGTCGCAGGCCCTCGACCTCGCGATCGAGCAGGGTTACAGCAGGCTGCCAGTCGATGGTCCCGAGGACGACGACGTTGTCGGCATCGCCTACACGAAGGACCTGATCCGCGCCGAACGCGAGGGCGCCGGCCTCAAGTCGGTGCAAGAGCTCGTCCGCAAGGTGCGCTTCGTGCCCGAGCACAAGCCGGTCCGTCAGCTGATGCGGGAGATGCAGGCTGGCAAGTTCCATCTCGCGCTCGTGGCTGACGAGTACGGCGCGATCTCCGGTCTCGTGACGCTCGAGGACTGCCTCGAGGAGCTGGTGGGCGAAATCGTCGACGAGTACGACACCGACATCCCCAACGTCGTGCGCCTACCAACCGGCGAGTACCTCCTCGACGGCGGGATGGCGGTCTCTGATCTCAACGAGTTGCTCGACACGCACATCCCCGACGACGACTGGGACACGATCGCCGGGTTCTTCTTCAACACGGTCGGCGAAGTGCCCGAGCCCGGTGACTCGATCGAGCACGATGGCTGGCAGTTCATAGCCGAGGAGGTCGACGGCCGACGCATCCGCCGCCTGAAGGTGATCCTCACCGCCTTCGACAAGGAGGACGACGAACAGCCGGCCACCAACGGCGGTAACTCCGCCAAGTAGCTTTCCCGCCCATGCAGGTGACGCTGGACGGCAAGGTCGCGCTGGTAACCGGCGCGTCGAAGGGAATCGGTCGGGCGATCGCCGCCGGGATGGCCGACGCCGGCGCCTCGGTCAT
>DASQTR010000340.1:0-6569 GCA_035641795.1 Ilumatobacter sp. | reverse complement strand
CCGCCTCGACCAGGTCGACGACACCGTCGGACAGCAGCTCGGTGTGGATGCCAAGGTCCTCATGCTCGTTCAGCGCCGCCATGATCGCGTTCGGGATGGCCCCGATGCCGGTCTGGACGGTTGCTCCGTTCGGGATCCGCTCGGCGACGAATCCGGCGATCGTGTGGTCGAGCGGTCCCGGCTGGCGGGGTGGGATGCTCACCAGCGGGCGGCCGCTCTGGCACCACCCGACCACCTGGCTGACGTGCAGCTGGTTCCTCCCGAACGTGCGCGGCATGTCCTCGGTCACCTCGAGGAAGATCCGCGCCCGCCCGATGAAGCTCGAGGTGTAGTCGGCCGAAACGCCGAGTGAGAAGTACCCGTGGCGGTCGGGTGGCGAGGCGGCGGCGATCACGAGCGGGTCGGCGGTCCGGGAGCGCATGATTGCGAACACCTCGGAGAAGTGGGCCGGCACGAGATCGATACCGCCAGTGGCGAAATGAGGCCGCGTGACGTGCGAGAGGAAGTACGACACGTGGCGCAGCCGATCACGGTTGTCGCCGGTCATGTACTGCCGGTCGTAGATCGCGTGCATCTGGTGCACACCGACACCTTGCAACGTGCCAACGCTGGCCTCGATGGCGTCGAGCAGGGCGGTCGGTTCGCCGTTGGCGAGCGGCACGATCAGCTGCGTGCCGGCGCCAATGTGGGTGAGCACGGCATCGGCGTCCTGCGCCCGCGAGGTCGGTGCCGTGGGAGCCACGCCCGCGGACGCTAGCAACCAGGGGCTGCCGCTACGGTCGGACGGCAATGGATCGAGTGAGGGCGAGCGACGTACCGATACGACCGGCCGCCACCGTGATGCTGCTGCGCGACCGCGGCCACGGGCTCGAAGTGTTCATGCTGCAACGCACGCACGCCGCCGCGTTCGCGCGCAGCCAGTACGTGTTTCCCGGTGGACGCGTCGACGACGCGGATCACGGCGACGACTTCGAGTCGGTCTGCGACGCGCTCGACGATGCGGCCGCGTCGGCGCGACTCCATCTTGCGGAGGGCGGGTTGGCGTGGTTCGTGGCGGCGATCCGGGAGTGCTTCGAGGAAGCGGGTGTACTGCTGGCTCGGCCGCGTCACTCCGACGCTCCCGTGCGGTTCGACGACCCGGTGGTCGCCGAGCGCTTCAACGATGCGCGCCATCGCATCCACGCCGGTGACGGATCGCTCGTGGAGTTGTGCGTTGTCGAGGATTTGTTGCTGTTGCCGGCGCGGCTTCAGTTCGTCGCCCACTGGCTGACGCCGGTCGGTGAGGCCCGGCGCTTCGACACGCGGTTCTTCGTCGCCGAGTCGCCGCCGTCGCAGGAGCCGCTCCACGACGACGCCGAGACGATCGCGAGCACGTGGGTACGGCCGGCCGACGCGCTGGCGCGGTGGCAGGCGCGTGAGTTGCAGATGTTCCCGCCGACCGTGGCGTCGCTGCGCATGTTGGCCGAGCACTCGACGGTTGCCGCGGCGATGTCAGCGGCGGCCGCGGTTGGTGTGCCAGCGCGATTGGAACCGAGGCTGGTCGTCACACGGGAAGGCCGTATGGCCGGCATACGCCTACCAGGCGAACACGGCTACGACGAAGCTGCCCCACCCGAATATGTGATCGACTGACCGGTGTACCTCAGGAGCCGAAGGCGGCTTCTACTGCACTGAGAAGCCGTGCCGAGCAGCCCGCCATGTCGATCTCGTCGACCTCGATCGGAGGGGCAATCTCTTCGGCGATACGCGCCGCGATCTCGCGGAACACCGTCGCCGCCACACCGGATCCGTGCCGCGCGACCGGCTCGCCGGCGTCGTTGCCGTAGGCGACCTCCGGCTCGAGCGGAACCTGGCCGAGCAGCGGCGCGTCGATCTCGGCCGCCAGCGCGGCGCCGCCACCCGAGCCGAACAGCGCGTAGCGCTCGCCGTGATCGCACACGAACTCGCTCATGTTCTCGATCACGCCGACCACCGGCAGGAAGCTGCGGCGAGCCATGTCGGCGGCGCGCTGGGCCACCTTCTGGGCGGCGATTGCCGGCGTGGTGACGATCACCATCGACGTGCGCGGCAGCAGCCGGGCCAGACCCATCTGCACATCGCCCGTGCCTGGCGGCATGTCGATCAGCAGGTAGTCGAGATCGCCCCACGCGACGTCGGACAGGAACTGCTCGACCGCCTTGGTGAGCATCAGCCCGCGCCACATCAGTGCCGTCGACTCCTCCACCAGGAAGCCGGTGGACACGACCTCGAGCATGCCGTCGCCGACGGCCTTGCGGTTGGGAAGGATCTTGGGCTTGTCCGACCCGGGGACCCGCTCGGCCTCCATGCGGTCGCTCATTCCGAGCAGGCGCGGCACCGAGAATCCCCAGATGTCGGCGTCGAGCACGCCGACGGTGAACCCCCGCGCCGCCAGGGCGGTGGCGAGGTTGACGGTGCACGAGCTCTTGCCGACGCCGCCCTTGCCGCTGCCGATCGCCAGCACCTGGCAGTTGGTGGGCACCGCGTTGTCCGGTGCGTTGTCACGCGCGTTCCAGCGCGCCTTGCTCATCACGTCGGCGCGCTCCTCGGCGTTCATCTCGCCCCAGTCGATTCGCACGTCCGTGACGCCGGGGTGGAGGCCGACGCGGTGCTCGACCTCTTTCTTGATGTCAGCTCGTAGGGGGCACCCCCCGATCGTGAGCTTGATGCCGATCGTGACGACGCCGTCGTCGGCGACCGTCACCGACGGCACCATGCCGAGCGACACGATGTCGGAGCCCAGCTCGGGGTCGATCACGGTGCGTAGCACGTCCTCGACCTCGGCCTGAGTCGGCGGAGCGGGACGGCGATCGGACATACGCTCAGGCTACCGAGTGAGGACAGGGCGACCCTCGGTGCCTGACACCCGAAAGGGTGGCTGCCCGCAAGAGTCTGACGGACGGGTTGTCGGTATCATGAGCGCAATCGTGAGGGAAAGGCAGCATTGATGATCACGCTCACCGACACCGCCGTCAGCAAGGTCAAGGAACTGCTCGAGGCCGAGGGCGCAAGTGAGCTCGCGCTCCGTGTCGCGGTCCGGCCCGGCGGTTGCAGTGGGTTCTCGTACGAGATGTTCTTCGACGGCGACATCAACGCCGACGACGAGACAGCGACGTATCTGGACGACGTCAAGGTCGTGGTCGACCCTGCATCGTCGCAGCTGCTCGAAGGGGCCACGCTGGACTACAAGGACGGGCTCAACCAGTCCGGGTTCGCGATCACCAACCCCAACGCCACCCGTACATGCGGGTGCGGGCAGAGCTTTTCCTGACGATTCGTCGAGGGTTGTTCCACCGGGCTTACGACCCGGTTCCAGTCCGATGACGACCATGACCGCCGGTTTGCGCTACGCCGCGTTCGGTGCGAACGTCGGAGACCATGCCTGCGCCGAGGGATTATCGACGCAGGATCCTTGCCGTCGGGCTGATCGCCGCAGGTGCGCTGTACTCGTTCGGCGCCCCCCTCTACGTGAACCGCATCGAGGACGATCTCGAGCAGCGCCTGCCCGACGAGCTCGCCGACGCCGGGTTCACCGGCGTGACTGCCGAGTTCGACGGTCAGGACGGAACGCTGCGGTGTAGCGAGCCGCTCGACGACCCGGAGCAGGCCACTGAGGAGGCCTACGCCGTCTGGGGTGTCCACGCCATCAGCCTCGACCGGTCGTGCCGCGTGAACCGCGCTCCGGAAACCGGTGATGGCGACACGAGCACTGCGGGCCACGTGACCGTGGAGGAACCCGGCGGCGTGCTGGCCGCAGCCGCGATTGGCGGCGACGGGGCGATCCTCTACCCGACGATCAGCGATCTGCTCGATACCGATCCACGCCTGTCGTACCTGTCGATGTTGCTGGGCGAGGCCGGCCTCACCGAGGCGATGCGGGCGCCGGGCCCGCTCACGCTCTTCGCGCCCACCGACGAGGCGTTCGAGGAGCTCTCTGCCGACACGAACGCCCGGTTGGGTTCGGATCCCCAGCTGCTCTCGCACCTGCTGGGGCATCACGTCGCTGACGGGCTCTACCTCGCCGCCGACTTGACCTCCGCACCGATCACCGTGTTCGACGACCATGTTCTCACCGTGCGCGCCGACGGCAGCACGACCGTGGTCGAAGAGGTGCCGATCATCGACGCCGACCTGCGAGTGGGCAACGGTGTCGTCCACGTCGTCGACCACCTGCTCATGCCTGGGGAGCTGGACCTCGCAGGAACGAGCGCTCCATGATGGGCGCGCCGGCTTGCGTGAGCACAGGCCGGGCGGAGGGATGACGATGCCGTACACGCTGATGAAGGGACTCGGCTGGTTCTTGGCCGCGCTCGTCATCGGCATCGTGATCGGGTGGCTCATCCGCAGCGTGACAGCGCGGCGCCAGCTCGCCAAGGCGCGCTCGCAACACCCTGACACGGTCGAGCTCGAGCGCCTGCGGGGGCGGATCACCAACCTCGAACCGGTCGTCGCCGAACGCGATCGGTTGCGGACCGAGCTCGACGCCGTCCGCGCGTCGCCCTCATCGGCGGGTTCCGAGACGCGTCTCCCCGATGTATCGGCCGCGCCCGACGTCACCGCTGCGCAAGCGGTGCTGGGCCGGACCGTCGTGCCCGATGACCTCACGGTGATACCCGGCATCGGACCGAACGTCGAGCAGCTGTGCCACGGGATCGGTATCCGCACCTGGTACGACCTGGCGACGACCGAGGCGTCGTTGCTGCGTACGATGCTCGTCGACGCCGGTCCGCGCTTCAGCACCCACGATCCGTCGCTGTGGCCGGAGATGGCGCGGCTCCTCACCGAGGGTCGCTGGCAGGAGTTCAGTGACATGAGCCAGGCCGGCGCCGACTCGAACGGACGATGACGGCGGCCACGGTCGCGTTCACACTGAACGGCGCACCGGTGCTCGTTCCCGCCGAGGGATCGCTGCTCGACGCGCTGCGTGAGTCGCTCGCAATCCACTCGGCGAAGGATGGCTGCAGCCCGCAGGGTCAGTGCGGGTGCTGCACGGTCTGGATCGATGGCCAGCCACGCGTGGCGTGCGTGACCCAGATCGGTCGAGTCGCCGGACGTTCGGTGACCACGATCGAGGGGCTCGCCGACGCGCCCGAGTGGGGACGCTCCTTCGCCGACCACGGCGGCAGCCAGTGCGGCTTCTGTACACCGGGCATCGTGATGCGGGCGGCGGCGCTGACGGAGGACGAACGCCGCCTACCCGACGCGGTGAAGCAGGCGATGCTGGCACACCTCTGTCGCTGCACCGGATGGCAGACCGTGGTGGAGTCGGTGACCGGCGTGGGTGTCGACCGCCGGCGATCCGACGTCGACGCGTCGGCGAGTGCCGCTCGCGCCGAACTCGAAGGAGGGGCCGCGCAATCGGTCGGTCCCCATGTCGCGCTGGGCATGGGTGGCTTCGCCGATGACCAGGCACCGGCCGATGCGCTCGTGGCCATGCGCGGGATCGACGGCCAGTGGGTCGTCGGGGAGAGCCTGGCCGAGGCCAGGGCGTTGAGCGGCAAGGTGCAGGGACGGCGGACGACCGTGCCGTTGACGTGGCCGCTCGACGTGCCCCCCGGCGACTGGGTGCGCACGCTGCGCACGACGTGGGTCGAGCCGGCCTACCTCGAACCCGACGCGTCGTGGTGCGAGCCGGGCGGCGAACCCGCCGGCCCGCTGGCGAACGGCGGCGCCTTCGGCGGCAAGGTCGATACCGATGTCGGTCGCGTCGCCCGCGCGCTGGCCGACACGCACGGCCGCCCCGTACGCGTGATCGCCACGCGCGAGGACGTCGTGCGCTACGGGCCCAAGCGGCCGCCGATCGGAGCGGGCGTGGGCGCCGACGGGACCGGCGCGATCCACGTCACGCGCACACCCGGCATCGCCGCCGCGATCAGCGCGTACGCACCGTCGTTCGACGTCGTCGAAGTGAACGTGGCAGGTCCGCCGACATCGACCACGCTGCGCGGCGCCGGATGGGCCGAGGCTGCCGTGCTGCTCGCTTCGCTCGGGAGTGGTCCGGAGTGGCACGTGCGCACGCCGAGCGGGGCAACCGCCGCCGCCGGCATCGCTGCCGACGGCTCGGTCCACGTGCGCGTGAGGTGCGGGCGCGCCCTGGACGCCGTGGTGCTACGCAGCTATTGCATCGGCGCCGCACATATGGCGCTCGGCTGGGTTCGTTCGGAAGGACTGGTGGTCGACGAGCACGGCGTGCCGGTCGATCTGACGATCCGGTCCTTCGGCATCCTGCGCGCCGTTGACACCCCGCACATCGACGTCGAGATCGAGGACGACGGCGGCGTGCCGGTCAACGGCAGCGACGCCGTCTTCGCCGCGGTGGCGACCGCAGCTTGGGCGGCGACGGGCTGGCAGCCGCAGTGGCCAACCGGCGCATCTGCCGCCGCGCATGGGTCGAGATCGAAGCCGTAGCGTTGTGCCCCGGCGGCTAGTCTCCGGGTCATGGCAGGAGCCATCGCGATCGTCGCCGTGCTGCTGATCTTCCCCACGTTGGTCTTGATCAGCGGCGGCGTCGCGGCCGCGATCATCGGCCACTTCCTGCAGCACGACGGCGA